>JAITQZ010000051.1 GCA_031288635.1 Candidatus Peribacteria bacterium
TCCTAGAGCCCTTTTCTAAAAACCTTGATGAAATCCGTCAGTTTTTGAAGGACATTTTGTCGTTTGTTATGAAATAAATACAGTATGTAACTTATATTTATCTGTATCCATTTTTCAAGTTTTTTCCTTGTCCTATGAAAAATTACTTTTGCAGAGGTTCCTTAAATAGATAAATCTACTTCCCATTATACTGACATCTCTATTTTTGCCTACTACTCTCATTTTAACTCTGCTGGTACTATTCTCACAGCTTCCCCTTGTAAACTCTTCCCATTTTTATATGATAGCAACGTACAAAATTTTACCTTTCATCCCCAACGCTCTATGCTCTCGGACTACCAATCAGCCTTTGCCAAACTTCTCGAAAAACAACTCGGAATCCTCTCTGAAGTCCTCCAAGACCAAATCACTCTCGCTCCTGAAAATATCCAAGGAGACCTCGCATTCCCCTGCTTTAGAATCGCAAAAGACTTTGGGACAAACCCCGCAGAACTCGCAAAAGACCTCGCCAAAAAACTGAATAAAGAACTGCAATCTCCAACAACCGCCAATCAAATTTTTTCTTCTTTTTTGGCACTTTGACCCTATGTAAATGTTTTCATCAGAGAGGGAATACTTGCAAAAAACCTCCTCACAGAAATTCTCAACAAAAAAGCTGACTACGGACGCTGAACAGCTACAGGAAAAGAAATCTTGGTAGAAGGACGAAATATCAATACACATAAAGCACTCCATATTGGACATATTAGAAATATTCTGATGAGTGAAAGTATTGCCAGAATTGGGAAATTTGCAGGGGACAAGGTCATCAGAGTCTGTTATCCTGGAGATATCGGAGCTCACGTAGCAAAATGGATTTGGTATTATCTCAATTTCACCGACCAAACCCTCCCTCAGCAAAACTTTAATAAACGAGTAGGAGAAATCTATTCCCAAGCCACACAAAAAGTAGATGAAAACCCTGACCTCTACAAACCACAAATTGGTGAACTACAGAAAAAATTAGAAGACGGAGACTCCACCTTACAGAAAATTTGGAAAGAAACCAGAATACGTTGCTTACAAGCACTTGAAACGACCTTGGCAGAACTCGGAAGTGAACACTTTGATAAGCGGTACTTTGAAAGTGAAGTAGAACAGCCTTGAATACAAATAGTCCAACAAATACTAGCTGATGGCATTGCTCAATATTCCGAAGGTGCTATTGCAGTAAATCTCGAACAGCGAAATCTTGGTCGGTTTCTCCTCTTAAAATCCACAGGAGCATCGCTATATTCGACAAAAGATATTGCCCTAGCCTATAGAAAAAGAGAAGAATACCCTACCTATACTACCTCTCTGTACGTAGTAGGCAGCGAACAAGAACACCATTTTCAACAGCTTTTCAAAACGCTGGAATTGATAGGGTTTGAACATCATAAATTACATCATCTTTCTTATGGATTGCTAGATTTGAAAGACGGAAAAATGTCTTCACGTGCAGGGAATGTCATCTTGTATGAAGATTTCCGTGACCAAATGCTCGAACAAGCAGAAACAATGATGAAGGACAGAGCCCTGCCCGAGGAACAAAAAAAGCTGACTGCTCGTGCGGTAGCCTTTGGTGCAATAAAATTCCGAATTTTATTACAAGACAGCGAAAAGAAAATCCTCTTTAACCAAGAGCAAGCCCTTTCCTTTGAGGGAGAAACTTGACCGTATTTACAGTATACTTACGCAAGGATTAACTCAATTATCAAAAAAGCACCGTTTACGATGGAACCCACAGCCATAACCTATGATGTACTTCAAGAAAAGGAAGAAAAACAATTGCTCCTCCAGCTTTCTTCATTTGCTGAAGAAATCCAAAAATCAGCTACCACCTACAAACCCAACTATATCGCAAGGTTTTGCTTGGATACCGCACAGCTTTTCAATACCTATTACCATCACCATAAAATCATTGATGAAACTAATGGAGAAGTAAGTAAAGCACGTCTAATGCTCATCCAAGCCGTACAACAAGTCTTAAAAAACGGACTAGAACTTCTCGGAATTGATACCGTCGAAAATATGTAAAAACCAATTTCTTACTCCGCAGGAGAAGCCGATATTTCTTCCGAAGGAGCCGATGAGTCTCCTGAAGAAGCTGGTGTCTCCGTAGCAGGAGCTGCGACCTCTGCTGAAGGAGTTTCTGCCGACGGTTCTCCAGCACTATCAGCAGATTCAGTAGTATCTGGTAAATTTTCCTCTTCAATGCTCAGTCCAAGCCTCGCTTTAGTTTCTGCATCCACAAACTCTCTCCTCCTTCCGTATTTTTTCGCAGAATACTCTTTCAAAATCGGAACAATCTTTTTATTCTGATAGTCTTTGGTAAAAATAGAATTCATACTGAAAACACGCGTCGTCGCATTATCAATATTCAGCTTTACATACGCTTTATAGTTGGCAATACCCACAATATCCTGAGGTCAAAGCACCGGAGCATATTCTTTTTCCAAGAATTCGGCATCAGGAGCACCAACTTTGAAGGACATCATCGTACCCACGTTTCCAAATACCGCTGCTTTTACATCAGATTTTCCTCCTCCACTATCTCCCAAACCTTTCGCAGGGTCCAGCTGAGCTATATACTGGTGTGCCATAATTAAGCCCAAACGGTACTTTCTGGCTTCAGATAAAATATCAGCAAACGTACCAGACACAAAATTCTGAAACTCATCGACATAAAGATAGAAATCTTTTCTGTCTTTTGCATCCATTGAAGCACGAGCCATCGCAGAATTATAGATTTTTGAAACAATAATCATCCCCAGCAGCTGAGCATTAAGTTCCCCGATTTTCCCTTTGGAGAGATTAATAAGCAGAATTTTTTGGTTATTCATAATATCATCAAACATAAATGCTGACTTCGTCTGACCGATAATATTACGGATAAGTCTGTTGGTATTAAACGATACGAATTTTGAAGAGAAGTACGGGATAATTTCCTGTTTTTCTCTATCTCCCATTGCATTGTACGTTTTTTCTCGCCAATTACGAACAACAGCATTTGTCACTTTTTTCAATTTGAATTCTCTATATCCATCATCCGTAAACAGTCTTGTCACATCCAGCAAAGTCGGTCTATCTTCAAAATCCTCAAGCAAAGTCAGACTTCCATATTTGAAATACTCCTGAATACGCGGCCCAAAAATCTCTGGTCCAAACATTTTGAGGAAAATCTCCGTAGCATCATTTACCGTACGGTCAGCTTGGTCGAGATTATCAATCTCGTACAGATTAAGTCCCATCGGACGTTCTTCGTCTCACGCCTCAAAGTAAACAACATCTTTGGCTCTCTCTTTGGGAACATAAGCCAACATATCTTCCGCAAGGTCTCCGTGGGGGTCAATTAAACACAGTCCATCTCCATTCCAAATATCCTGACGGGCAAGCGTCTGCAAAAATACGGATTTTCCTGTACCAGACTTTCCAATACAATAATGATGCCTGGTCCTATCCTCCCTTTTGATATACACAGGAGAAAAAACATTTCTATAGATATTTACTCCCAAGAGCACTCCATCCTTGAAAATTTTGTATCCCCTAATTTTTTTCTCTTCTGTGGTGGGTTGTCCACCTTCTCCTGCTAGTTCTATCGTCTCTGTACGAGAACCAACAGCTCGGGTATGTTCATACTCTTTCAGAATTGCAGACAGATTTCCTTTCTTGTAGTTTTCAGCCAAAACCCCAGAAATCACACGCCCATTTCGTTGGTCATCAGGAAAAGAAGGCAGATTGGAAGGCGGAGCAACTACTTTATACTGCATTCGTTCAATTGCTGGAGCACGGTTGTACGTTCCATCCGGAAAGTGATAGAGAGAAGTCAATTCATTGGTAGAAAAGAAAGAATACTTGGAAAAGAACCCCGTAAGATACATATTCACTGCTACCGTCCACAGTGGCAGAAACAGCCACCCAAAGATATCGTGCTTGGTATTGGAAGCTTCCAGAGAATTACTATATTCATCCGCATAGACATTATAAGCAGTTTCCAGATTATTCAGAATTTCGCGAGGTTTTCCCGGAGTATCTGAAGTAGCGACTAAAGAAATACAGGAACGAAACGCAGGATTTGCAGCTTCTTCCCCCATCGCATTTCTACTATCTTCTTTGGCTTTAACCATACGTACCATCGTCACTTTATCTTCTTCCTTTTTACTAGAAACCAATTTTTCAGACGGTCAGTAAAAAAGAAAACTGAACCATTTAAGCGGATTAATCAGATTTTTTCGGTGCCATCGCTGCGTCTCATATAAATCCAAATTTTTATAAAGCCTATCTGCCGCCACCTGTCTCCTAGCATTAAAATTAGAATTTTCTGGCTTAACTACGAAAACAATATTTACGGTATCCTCTGGAGAAACTTTTCCTATCGAATCCAGAATATTATTGATAGGGTCATCGGGCAGATTTTTATAAAGCTTAATCGTATACAAAGGGTCTTTCGCTGGCTCTAACACCTCAATATCATAGTACTTTTTAGTAAAAAACTTCGGCTTGGCTACTCTCTCAATAGAAGCAGAAGCATATTGGGAAGCAATTGCACTCTCCACCATATGCTGATACTCCGAATAGGTTCCAATCAAACAATGGATTTGTCCCTCTTCGTATTGATAGATGAGAACAAGTTTCTGCTTTCCAAAGAATTTTCCCATAAGTTTTTCGTGGGTAGAAATATCTCCCATCTTGTAGAGATTGTTGAAAACCTGAGACATTCTTCAGATTTTTTCTTTCATATCTTTGGCAATTTCTTTTTCAGCTTCACGGTCAGACTTCCCATCTCCACGAGGTAAAAGAACTTTGAGAAAAATAAGTCTATGAGAATTGAGAAACGCATATCCATAACGAAATACTCTCTCCAACATCGTCAATAAAATTCTGAGCCCTATCGCGAGAAGCAAGATAATCAATACCCACTTTCCAAACACGGTAATTCCTGCTACCATCTGGTCCCCCCAATCCAAAGCCGCCCCCGTTTGAGTGGAAGCCTGCGTACTACCAGAAGCAGAAGAAGCAGCGGAAGGCACTCAATGCTGTTCAGCACTAGGAACTTCATTTTTATTGAGTTTGACTTGCTGTAGGAAATTATTTACTGCAACCATTCCTCCCATCGCATCAATACACACATATTTATTTGCTCCCCAAGCATCCGTCGTCAGCTTCCCAACATTTTCCGATTGAGAAAACCCCTTGAGAAACTGTGTTTCGAGTTGAGACTGACATACAGATTGGGAAATTACCATTGAAAGGGAAAAGAAAGACTAAAGAGAGCAAAGAGGAAAGACCAAAGAGGAAAGACCAAAGAGGAAAGAATAATATTTTCGAAGAAAAGCATTTGCACCCTTTCCTCTTTCAACTTTCCTCTTAAGTATACTCAGAATTTCTTTTTTTGCAAAATTTCAGAGAGATTTTTTATAAAAAAAATAGAGCTACTCCCAACAATAAGGAATAGCCCTAAGCTCTAATACATTATCTTAATTTTTGTATTTGTTTTACGAATTTCTGGATATGGTCTACTGAGACCTCACCAAAGTCTTTATACGTATCCTTGAAATAACTTCCAACGATACACGCATCGCCAATTGCCATTTGTTCCAAACAATTATCAGCGGTCAAGCCCGCTGCTACCACTAAGGGAAAATTTCCTATCACGCTACGGAATCTTTGGATTTTTTCCAAATCCGTTTCTATTCCTGTACCTTCTCCAGTCACGGCGATAGCATCGCAACGCCCCATACCGACCAAAAGGTCTTCTTCTTCGCTACGACCCGACAAAACCGATTGATATTTAAATCGTACCCCACCAATGATAGGGATTGAAAAGTTATCGCGAAGTCGTTGAAGATTCTGAGCAAAATGCTCATCTTGACTGCTAGGTAAATGCCCTGCCACCGAATCAATCTGTATAAATTTCGCCCCAAACTCACCAGCCAAGTTAAAGGCCAGCAACTCAGGCATAACTTGCGAAAGCAAATTCAAGCCATAAACCAGCTGACTCCGTTCTCTAGAAAGCCATTTTAGGACCTTTTCCACATCGGAAAAGCTTCCAAAATAATTTTCCACTAACACGGCATCAATGCCGTTTTCCACCATAAGGTCGATTTCCCTTTTTGCTCGGTTCAATCTGCCTTGCCTATCATCTCCTTTCAAGTGAATCATCCCAATAACAGGCTTCTCTACAGAAAAAAGAGATAAAAATTTTGATTTTTTCTTTTCCATTTTTTTCAATTTTATTAAGCTATTTATTTACTGCAGTAAACGCTAAAGATTTTCCTCACAAAATCAAGTCCAAATCCACAGCCACCTCATTTCCTTCTGTAAAACGCTTCCCAATAATCTCTTTTGCCAAAGGGTCAACGAAATACTTTTCGATCGCCCTATCAATCGGTCTCGCTCCATTCGCAGGGTCTCGTCCCTTATGAGCCAAAAGATTCTTTGCGGCATTAGTAAAGGTAATCATAATCCCATTCATCTCAAAAATCTGCTTGCTTTTTTTGCGAAGCTTCAAATCGAGGATTTCCTTGAACATTTCTGGCGACATCGGATTGAAAAGTAAATTTCCATCAAATCTATTCACTAATTCAGGACGGAGAAATTCCAACGTCAGTTCATCAACGATAGCTCTAAGTTCCGCTTTTTTTGCTAAAGCAGACGCATTTTGTATTTCAGCCTTTTCTACTAACGTTTTTTTCGGTCTACGATTTCTCTTCTTTTGAGAAGATTCTACTTCCTTTTTATCCATAATATTTTCCGCCACTCCTTCTTTTTCAACAGCATATAAATCTGGCAAAGAAACCTGATTTGCCTGCAAGGAATCCATAATCTCCTGAGAACCGATATTACTCGTCATCAGAATAATCGTATTTTTGAAATCCACAGTATGGCCGTAAGCATCCGTTAACATCCCATCATCCAACACTTGGAGAAAGAGATCAAAAATTTTCGGATGAGCTTTTTCTATCTCATCAAAAAGAAGCACGGAATAAGGTTTTTCTCTAACCTTATTGGTGAGAATTCCCCCTTCTTCATAGCCAACATACCCTGCAGGAGCTCCAATTAATTTAGAAACCGAATGCTCTTCTTTGAATTCACTCATATTAAATCTGAGTAAAGCTTTTTCATCTCCAAAAAGTTGCTCCGCAAGAGCTTTTGCAAGTTCCGTTTTTCCCACTCCCGTAGGTCATAGAAAAAGAAAGGAACCCATCGGCTTTTTCGGGTCTTTCAAACCAATTCTTGCACGACGAATAGCCCCACTCAAAACAGCAATCGCCTCCTCCTGACCAATGACTCTTTTGGCGAGTTCTTGTTCCAAATGCAAAAGTTTCCCACTATCTTCCGACTGCAATTTTGTCAGTGGAATAGCGGTTTGCTCAGAGATAACCTGTGCAATATCCTTCTCATCCACCACCAACTTTTTCTCAGAGGTTTCCCAATTTGTTTTTTGTTGATGATACTGAGTCTGCAGAATAGAAATACTCCCAGGAATTTCTGAAAGCTGACGCTCAATCTGTTGACGTTTTAGAGGAGAAAGAGAAAACTGAAGCTCTTCAGTGAGAGAACGCTGTTTCTCTGTCAGAGTAGTAATTTCCTCAGCAAGACTGGAAATCTGCAAGGGTAAAGTCGTAGCATCTGATTTCACTTTTGCACACGCTTGATTGAGAACTAGCATTGCCTTATCAGGAAAGTTCCTTTCCTTGAGATAGGTACCAGCCAAATCAACCGTAGCCTCTAAAGCACTATCACGAATAGTCAAACCATAATGTTGCTCCAACCCTTGTTCAATTTTCCTGAGAATGGTCAACGTTGCTTCCTTGTTAGGTTCCTGAACAACAAGATTCTCAAATCTTCTGGAAAAAGCTGCATCCTTTTCCAAGGTTTTACGATATTCAGCAGAAGTCGTTGCTCCAATCAGACGAAGAGAATCATCAGAAAGTTTAGGCTTGAGCAATTCAGCCATATCCATAGAACCTTCTGTTTTTCCCATTCACTTAATATTGTGAATCTCATCAATAAACAGCAAGACATCAGGATTTGCAGCCTCTTTCAGCAGGGCAGAAACCTTTTGCTCAAATTGTCCTCTATACTGAGAATCAGAAAGTAGTTCTCCAAGATTGATTTTCAGAATTTTCTTCTCTTTGAGAAAATCAGGCACTTCCCCACTTGCAATTTTCTGAGCCAAGAGGTCGACAATCACGGTCTTCCCTACCCCAGACTCTCAAAGAATCATCACGTTATTTTTCTCTTTTTTCGAAAGGATTTCAATTAACTTGCGAAATTCTTTATCTCTACCAATCACCGCATTAAGTTTTCCCGCTTTTGCAGAAGCAGTAAGCTCTATTCAAAAAGCTGAAGGCTGTCCATTTTCCGATGTATCCATCATTTTCTTGGTAGCAATCAGTCTTTCAACCTTTTCTGGAGTAATCCCCTGTTGACGAAGTGTCTGAGAAAGAGGATGAGAAGACTGCAAGAGAGAAAGTAAGAGATGATATGGGGAAGTTTCCTGGTTTCACCCTATCATAGCTACCTCATTAGCCTGCTGTAATACTTCATATACCTCCTGCGACATAGAGAGCGTTCAAGTAGCATTATGAGGCACTTTTGCCAACATTCCTTCAGCTGAGAGAGAGATTTCTTGGGGATTTTGCGATAATCCAGAGAAAAGCTCCCTAATTTGCTGATTAGTAGATAAAGTAGAAAAAAGATGAGCAACATCAAAACAATCTCTCCCTTGTTCTTTTGCTAGAGAAAAAGAATCCACCACAACGGTCGCCGCCTCTTCATTATACTTTCCTAAAATACTGCCAATATCTGCCATAGAAAAATTTTGATAAATAAAACTATTTGTTAGTATAATTATCTGATAAGCAATGTCAAGTCATAATACAGATATTACACAATTTAGAGACATTTTTCAATAACAAAAAAAAGCTGCCCATTGTTGATGAACAGCCGAAGAATAACGTCTTGGCTACTCTTCATTGTGAATTGTCGCCAGTATTCTTTTCTTTACATAATCTTTCGAGCATTTGCCCTTGTTGTTCTATCAGATTTTTCAGCTCCCTGATTGCATTCAGCTGCTCTTGATTCTCATCTTGAGCCATCGCGTCATTGATACTCCCCAAAAACATTGGGAAAACCATTAACCCTCCAATAATCAATTGAGCCAAAAAATACATCTGAACTAAATAATACCAAATATCCTCTTTTGTCCCCGTAATCGCTTCAGGAATTTCATTCCATCCCTCTATAATAAAAATATGGAAAGTCGTAATCAAAGACCTAATAGGATTACCGAAATATTCTGGCGACAAATGTTGAAACAACACTGTCGAAAGCGTCGAAAAGAGAAAAATCATCAAGAGCAGAATAGGTAGCAAAGCAATACTCGCTTTTAACCCTAACAAGAAAGAATCTAATTTAATCCCTACTTGCTTAAAGAAACGGACTAACCGCAGCACCCTCAATACCCTAATAGAGCGAAGCCCTAAAACCACCAGATAATGAGTATCCAAACTCTCCGCCATTATCAAAATGGTAATAATCACTAATAGCAGACAGAGTATCAAATCCATTTTATCCCAAACATCTTTGAAAAACTGCTTTTTTTTTGCCATCATCTTTACCGTAATTTCCAAGAAAAAGGCAAACGTAAGCAACATTTCTAAAGAGTTTAATACGGGTATCTCTACAAAACTTTGTATCAATACCACAATAATATTCAAGATAATGATTCGATGAACATTCCTCTCATTGAGGAAAAATTTTGTTAATTGTCCCATACTTTTACGTTTTATATCCAAAAACCAACAGAATGATACCAACAACGAAAACTACAATAACCAAAGAAAAAACGATTATCATCTTGAGTTCATTATAGTGTAATTTACCATCATTAGGGTCAATACCTATTGATATATGGTATTTCTTAATCCATTTAATCAACTTTTTCATTTTTTACTTTTTTTTTATTTTACATAAGGAAAGAAAGCTGACAAAAATGCCAGCCCCTCCCAGTTTTTTACTTTACATCTACTCCTCAGAATTTTCATCCTTAGGAGATTTAGAGGTGAATATCTTATATAAATAATACACCACCCCAGCCACAAGAGCCAGTCCAAGCAATGGTTTGATAACAGACCACGCCAAAACCAGCCCAACAATCGCTGCCACGATAATAATCGCGACTTTCCAATACAACTTCTTCATTTCTTTTTATTTTAAGAGTTGATAATATCACTTGAAATTTGTTTTACCAAATCCAAATGACCTTGTCCGAACGGTTGCCAAGCCAGTCCCAATTCTTTCAAATTGTACTGACTTACTATCGTGCCGATACGAATCAGGTCTCCCTGTTCATCCCGAGGATAACCAATCACATAAATTTGGTCAGCCAACTCTACAGCCAGCTCTAAATCGTGAGTCGAAAAAATAATCGTATTCAACTCATCAGCTGCCATAGTGAGCTCCATCATCTCTTTTGTGTTTTGGATTCCTCGTATGCTCAATCCTGAGAAAGGCTCATCCATAATAATGAAACGATTTCCTCTCAGAATTTGCATAATGACAGCCGTACGCTGCTTCTGTCCACCGGAACAATCATTGATATGGTTATGTGCTGCCTCCGATAAATGCCAATTATTCAGATACATATTCACTAAATCCTTTCGTTCAGATTTAAGAACATTTCCCTTAGCAGCGGCAAACATCAGCTGTTGAAACAGTGTCATATCCCTAAAAAGGGTATATTTCTGGTCAACAAGTCCCATATCACCTTCCTTCACAATTTTTCCTCCTCCATTTTTCAAATCAGGTATCATAATAGACCCTGTTGTTGGAGGGACGAGCCCAGAAAGCACCTTGAAAAGCGTTGATTTTCCACGTCCAGAATCGCCAACAATAGCAATCATCTGTCCCTGAAATCGCCCTTCACGGATAACATCCTTCTCTTCAAAAGAAATGTCTTGAATTAAGACCTTCTGTCCTTTTCCATCGTTGTTATCTACTATCAAAGATACATTTTCTACTTTGAGAATCGTATCTCCATACGTATAATCCAATTTCGTATCCATACCTTAAAACGTTTTTTGAATTTTACTATACGGAAAGAGAGCTGGCTTCAACTTTGCCAATCCAAAATCAATCAAGGCACCTAAGCCAAAAATTAAAAGCTGAATCGCAAAGATAGAGTCTTGTGCCCCCATACGCTCTGAATCTTTAAGCCAGATACCAACGCCTCCCGCTGAACGGACAATGACTTCCACTGTCACGAACATCATCCAGGTGATAGCAAGGTTTTGACGAAGAATTTCTATCAAATAATCTAGCCTCCCTTTGATAACAACACGCCAGAGCATTTCCCAACGGGAACACCCCATCGTGCGAGCCAAATTATATTCCTCGATAGGAATCTCGGCAATCATCGACATCAGAGACGTGATAAAATACACCGATACAAACATCGTCAGAATAGTAATCTGTACACTCCGCCCTTGTAATCCTGCCTGCGTAAGGTAAAACGTAATTCCCACCATCGGCAAGAAACGGATTTTACTTACCATCTGAGCCAGTGGTCTCATCCACGCCAACGGCGAAAGATAGGAAAACAACATAGATACCAACAGTGCATAAAAGGTTGCCTGCAGACACAGACTCATACTAGTCGCAAACTCACGAACGAGTCCACGACTCCATAAATCTCCTAATGCTCCCCACACCTCCGACGGAGAGGGAATAAAGGAAACTTCTGTATACATTGATGAACGAATCCAAAAGAAGAGCAACACTGCCAACCAAAAGATAAGCAGAATAACACTCTGATTATTGGACACGTTTTCAAACGGTATAATCGGCTTTTTCAGCCATTTTTTAATCCTATTCATTCTATTTATTTTTTTATTTTATTATTACATATAACACTTAAGCAAACAAAAAGGGAACGTACGATACCGCACGTCCCCTCTGCGTGCCAAATAAGCACTAAGTTTATTTCGTGGTAGAGATTTCTACCCTTCGACTCAAGATGGCGTCTTCTCTGCCATTTTCATCTCGGATAAGATTTTCCTCACCACGACCATATACTTCGCCAAAACGTTCAGACTTAGCACCCAGTCGAATCAATTCTCTACGAACTGCTTGAGCTCTCTTTTCAGAAAGCGTCAAATTCAACTGGTCATCACCATCTGAAGAGGTATAACCGATAATATTGACCTTAAGGTCCTCAGAGAATGCAAGCTGATTATAAATCTGCTTTACTACCTCTTTTCCCTTAGGTTCAATCTCATCGCTACCGACACGGAAGGTAATGTTGAAATTACCTGTCGTAACGATTTGCCCTGTATTGGTGGAATAATCCACCTCATAGGCTTCGCCAGACTGGTCGAACATTTTGGAAGAGATATTTTGAACATAGGTCAAATTGACGGCTTCCTCATACGGAATCGTCCGTTTGATTTCGTTCTTGTATCCCAACGGGGACAAGTCTTCTAAGTACTGAGCAATCTGAGTATAGACCGGTTCATAGCGGGACGGTGTCCCACTTAACCCGTAATACTGTTGCACATCCGCGTAATTAAATACGCGAGTACCACCAATCTCCTGTCCCTCAGCTTTTGAATAGCCTTTGAATGCTCGGTACCAATAATCACCATTCTGCATGTTAAACAGTTTAGAATTACATTCCGTAGCATATCTGAGCCATTCATCATATTGTTTGACTTGATTGGTAGCCGTATACATCGCGACCAACATCTTTTCAAACAAATCTGAATTTTTTTGAGCCCATTCGTCAATAATGATAAGGGTGTTCGGCATTTGGTTGTTATACTCTTTTGTAGAGATTAACGACACATAGCCATCACCCACCGCATCAAAGACCTGCTTATCAACGGGAAACCATACGGAAGTCGCATCAATAGCTTTTTGCACCGTTTTTCCGGTACGTTTGCCATTGACGATTTCTGCTAGCTCAACTTTGTAGCCTTTCTTGACTGAAGCAATAAAGTCCTGTCCTGCACGAGCAATACTACCACCTTCTGCGTGAACAAAGTTCACTGCATTAGAGTCGTATGTTTTTTCGTCAGGATTGACGGGAATACCGAGCTGTGCCGCATAGTTTACGACAATCACCCAGTCTCCATCACCAACAACCGTGGAAACCAAAGCTCCTCTCAGTTTCTGAGGGTCGCTTTTCCACGCTCTCGGACCAATCAATCGGTCTTCACCATAACTTAATCCGGCTGCAGCAACCACTTTCGCGTGATATTTTCCAGAGCCATAGATGTCATCTATCCTCTTTTGAATCACACTAATGTAATACGGTGCTCCATCTCCCATTATCCACACACCAATCGCACCATTCACAGGGAAGTTATTTCCCGAATGGAACTCTTTTAATGCAGATAATTGAGAGTTTTGGATCGCGTCAAAGCTTTCGTTGGATTCTAGTACGAGATTTACTCCCGCTTTTTCCATTAAAGAGCCTTCAGCTGTGGCCAAAGTAGCCGTCTGCGGAGAATTATTCCCTACAGCTGCTGACCAACCAGACACCCCATTCCAAAGATACCCCATAAATTTAATACGAGGCATTGGTTTGGATGTCGGCTTGCTAGAGGGGAAAGACAATTTCCCCGTTGCCATCTGGTTATCCACTACACTCGTCTCCTGTTCAATACCAGTAACGGTCTTGGAAACGAATTGTTTCACATCTGGTGAAAGAAAGTACAGTGCTAGCACTGCAATTATCACCAAGGGAACGCCTACGATAAAACGCTTCGTCCCTTTTTTCATACCACCCCAAACGGATGGATTTTTACTTAAATTTGTCATTTTTTTTAAATTTCTTAATTTTGTTTCTAAATAATTTTTTTTAACTTACATAATCCACAGATTAAAGAATATTGAATCCTTTATCTACGGTTTCCTCCGGAGTCAATTCGTGTCCCGGATTTGAGATTTCGCTAATATTCAGCTTTTTAATTTCACCTCTATCCATTTGTTGGATGAAGTGGTCTAATTCGGCTCTATTGGCACTTGCAGTACCATTGAACAGAACACGTTGTTGACTCAATTGTTGAATATTATTACGAATAGTTGCGATATTATCGCTAATAGTTGCCTGAGCCGATTGCATAGCAACTTGGAACACCCAACCATCTTTGATATTAAACGCAGCAGCAATACCTTCTGAAGCATTACGCATTCGGGTAGTTGCCGTCAATTTCCGTTCAATAATCCGAATACTCGTTTTTGTAGCATTCAAATACATTTTAGCCGCTAAACGATTGTCTTTTAAGATTTCAATCGCTTTGCCAAACTGATTTGCATACTGAGCGTACATTTTAGACGTATCTTTGTCAGAATCAGCCTCCTGTTTCAGCATCAGAGCATTTTGAACATACTCTTGGGCTTCTCTTTCTTTGGCACGAGATTTTTCCAATAAACCTTTGGCTTTTAGTTCCTTGGCTTCTTTTTCAAATTTCTGTGCCTCAGCATAGATACCTTTTACCCGCAGATATTTTTTATCTGCCTCTTTATCCAAATTGGAAGAATCAGTAATAAAATCTGTGCGTACGCCATCAGCTTCGTTGATTTTATTATCCACCTCTCTGACTGCTTCTTCTACATCTTCAGCCAACATTTGAAGGTTTTCAATCGGATTTTTAGCAATAAGCCCTTTACGTTTTTTGAACATCTGAATATCAAACGCTCTCCCAACAAGGTCCAATGTTGCATTGCCCATATTGTGAAGCATTTTGATAAGACGAGGTGCCAAGCCATAAAGCGTTATCGCCACAATAGCCACAGCTCCAAAGAGAATAGCTTTGCCTCCAAATTCTACTGCATTGTCCATCATAATGATGAGCGACGGTAAACTCTTAGCAAACCATACTCCAAGAGCAATAATTCCTCCCCAAACTAAAACCTTTGAAAGAAATTTCTTTCCTTCGGGAGTCTTGAGTTTTTCAGGAATTACACTTCCTACATATTGCATTATCGGAAGCTCTTTCAATTCATTGGGTATTTCTACCCGTGTTTTACTTTCTGTCGACATTTTACTACAAATTTTTAATGTTCAAATTTTTCATTCCGTAATTACCGTCTGGATTTGAGAGATAAACTGCTTCATCTCCTGAATTACCATAGATAATGCCGTCTTACCAGAAACGATTCTCAAATCAATCTCTTGCATCTGCGGAAGATACTTTTCAGCAATTTGTCCCGCATTAGCACGCTTTTGAGAAATGATTACCCGTTTCTGTTTAATTTGCTCTTCCAATGCTTCCACCTCTTGTTCCAGACCATTTACTTCTGTTTCCAGAGTCAACTTTTCTGTATTCAATTGATTTTGCAAAGAAACCTTCTGTTTCTCACGACCAGCAATATCACTCTCAATCGCCTGAGTAAGCTCTACTACATAGTCATTTCCTGTACTAATGAGAGAATCTTTGGAAACAGAACCACCAGACATCATTTTAATAGCCGCAAAGGCATTATAAATGTTGTCTGCCGTAATCCCACCTTTCATCGCTTCTACTCCATTCCAAAACTCCAAGAAGTCCACACCCGGTTTATTGATTTTCTCCAAGAAATCATACATTTTTTGGATCATTTCCTGAGTCATTTCCGGGGTTACCACTGCTGGGGTTGTAAATGAAGATACAGGGACATTACCTTGTCCTGTAGTTCTTGCCGATGAAGCAAAAACCGTTGAACCAGGAATAGTACTTCCTGGAGGTTGCACGGTTGCTTTCCTCGCCTCAGAGGGCTGTACTTGCTGCGGTACCTCATTAGCTGCCTCTTGAGCAGCCTGTTGTTCTTTTAATTCAGCGAGATATTCGGGAGTCATAGCCATCTGTGCCAACTTCCCAAAAAGTCCGCCAAAACCTCTTTCTTTTCCCATACTTTTACATTTTTTAATTTATTTAACTTGTTATTTTATTATTTATTTTTCTAACCAACTATCATAAAATAATAGTCGACTCGTTGACTTATCTTTTGTTAAAGAACTCATCTACAGAAGGGCATTCCTTCTGATAGATATATTTATAAGGATATATATATATCTAAAGTCAAGCCAATTTTATACTTTTTTACATTTGTAAATCAACAGGTGCACATAAACATTTATAGTCTGTCAATAAATATATTTCTAAAAACACACAAAACGCTGAAAAAAAATCTTCAAAAAATCTTACAACTACAGCAAAATCTTTTTCACCATTTCTATCGCCCTCCTCTGCTCCAAAAAATACGGCGAAGTCGCAATGGTAATCCCTTCAGCCTTCTCCATCAAAGCTTTCAACACAGGTACATACTTCTCTACCTCAATCCCCATCTCTGGAGCAAAAAAATCCACATCAATATCGAGCAAATAAGGCTCCACCGACACCTGCAAATGCTGCAATCCATATTCCGTTACTACCAGCTGAACCTCCGTAATCAATCCACTCTTCAAAGCAGGCTGCACAAAATTCCCCACATTGGTACAACGCTGCACAAATGCAAACACCTCAGACGAACAATCCACCTCCAACACACCAACAGGCAAAGAAAACTGATTTTCCCACATATCCGAATGCTGGTCAATATGAACCACTTTGCACCTCTTACGAGTACGAAGATATTCCTGATACCAAAAAAACAACGCGTGATTATGATTATCAACCACATAACACTTTCCATATTTCAGAAAATATTGAAGTCCATGAAAACCCCCCTCTTGCTCCGCAAAAGCAACATACCTTTCCTCCACTGCCAGTTTTTTTTCCAGTTCCACAAAATCCTTCACTTCCACCAGCGGAGCTACTCGCAGCGGTTCAGCAGAACGAGAAAACTGCATATTCCCATCCTCAGGAGCCAGAAAAAATCACGTATACAAAGTGTTCATCGCATTTCAATATACACAAAAACGCCCCAATTACCAGCAAAAAAGGTTTCTTTTTCAGAGAGAAATCGTATACTCACCCCTATGAAACATCCCAGCTATCTCGATATGGTCAAAATCCTCCTCCCTCCTGCAGAATTTTTGGAATTCGAAAAATGGTATGACAAACCCATAAAAAAAAGTATCAAAATGCTGAAAAGAACAACATCACAAAACCAAACCCACCACTACCAAGAAACTTACCAACAACTCACTCACGACGGACGAACACTTACCCCACCAAAATTTTCACGAGAAGCAACCACCTACGACGACCTCCTCTTCGTCGAAAAACCCGACAAACAAAGCCTAGGAAGCCACCCTTTACATCAACAAGGAGCCTTTTATGTCCAAGAAATGGCTGCTGGCTTACCAGCCCAAATACTGAATATACAACCCAATGACCTCGTCCTCGATATGTGTGCTGCCCCAGGCGGGAAAAGCATACAATTAGCCGACAAACTCTGAGAAAACGGTCTCCTCATTTCTAACGAACTCAACCCCACCAGAAGAAAAGCTCTAGAAGCAAACCTTGAAAGATGTGGCATTCGGAATGCTGTCATCACTGGCTACGATGGGAAAATACTTGGGAATATACTGTCAGAACAATGTGATAAAGTCCTCCTAGACGCCCCTTGTAGTGGAGAAGGAATGCAGTACAAATCAGACTTCAAAATCTACCACTGGAATGAAAAAATAGCCCACAAGCTCGCCCAAACCCAAAAATCTCTCCTCCTAGCAGGATTAGAAGCTCTAAAAATCTGAGGAGAATTGGTCTATTCCACCTGTACCACGAATGTAATCGAGAATGAAGGAGTCATTGCCGATGTCTTGGAAATATTAGGAGATAAGGTAGAATTGTTAAACGTAGAAATCGAAGAAAAGTCACCAGGAATATATGGGAACAACACATCATCTCCCATAAATTGATGTAGGGACACCGCAGTACTGCGGTGTCCGAACCCTGCAACCAGCGGGGTTGTAATGCACCCAAACCACAAAACAATATCCAACAATGTCGCCCGTTTCCGACCCCACATCCACCACACCGGCGGATTTTTCATCGCAAAATTCAAAAAAATCAAATCCATTCCAACCCCAGATAAAAACATCCCCACAGAACATCCAACCCCAGAACGAACCATCACCCATCACGATACCATCACCAATTCCAACATCCTCCTCCTCCAAACCAAACACACCATCCGAGCCGTAGCAAAAAGATTTTCAGAAATAAAAAATCAGCTTTTTATCCAGCGTGCAGGATTGCCGATTTTCAAAATATTAAACGACGGACAACAAAAACCTCTCTCTGGACTAAAAAAGATTTCTGAACGATAGAAAAAAGGTGCCAATTATTGACACACTTTTTATAGATTCCGTGATATCAGAGTTCTTCAAAACATTCCCTTTTCACGAAATACTACGTACGATTGAGAATTTACATCACCAATAGAAACAGAAACTGTCTCAAACTCAGAAAATTGAGCTCTCAACCGCACTGCTATTCTTACAGCCACACGTCCCCTATGGGGAGTATAACACCATTTTTCATTATTAACGGTGTAAACTTCTACCTTTTCCCCATCAATAATGATAATCTCTGGGACAATTTTCTCAACTCTCGAACATTTCCCATCTACCACAACAGTAGTAGTGTTCAACTTCGCAGTAGTCTTTGTTTCCGACTGCTCAGAACAACTCAGAAAAAGGGATACTACCAACCCTATTAACAACATCTTTTTCATATTCCAAAAATTTTTTATTTGTTTACTCTTGCAGTATACTTATATATATATCAAAAGTCAAGTAAATTTAAAGAATTTATGGCATATTTTTTAATTCATAAAAAAACAGCTAAAATAACTCAATATGAATTATTTTAGCTGTAAGGTTTTTTATCGGGTCTTAATATAAGGTGCAATCCACAATATCACTCCAACAATTATCATTATGAATAAATAGATTGTGAGATATCCATATCCTTCATATAAAGTAAAACCGAACGATGTGATGCATCCTACTACCAGGAGAGTCACACCATGTGCAACCCAGATATCTCGAATGTTCTTACAGAGTCCTATGAAAAACATCAGAATAAGCCATATCATGCCAGGAACCCAAAACTGAGAATAAGAAGTTTCATAACATGTTGTCGTCCCTTCTTCAATAAAGAGCACATTCTCCTTTTGAGAAAGGAGAAATTCTTTTCTTATCTTGTTATTTCGCAGTGGGAAAAAGGATTCGTCCTTATGATAACTTTCCACAATTGTTATCCGTTTCCCTGCTGCCAGAGCAAGATATTCCTCTGTTCCTAAAAAGAACTCCTTACCTTGGAAGAATTCTACTACCTCTTGCGAATAAACAGGAGGAGTTTGATACGTTAATTGGGTATCAGGCTTTTGCAAGTCCCAAGTTGAGCTGGAAGTACACGATGTGAAAGACCCTACAAGCGATACTATCGCTACAAACAATACTAATTTTTTCATTGCTTTGTTTTTTTAATTTATATTTTTTATTTACTAAAGCTAATATAATGATATATATATATCGAAAGTCAAGAGCAATTTTTGTAAGTGTTCACTGTTTTCAGTAAGGCTTCATAACTAGCAAGTTACTTATATGCAAAAATACAATAACTCATTACTACAAAAAAAACATATTACAATGAAAATAAAGAAATAACTCTTTAAAAATACTCTATCTTGTTATGCCCTATGTATTTACAACATATCTACTATTAGTAATACAAAACATCAAAAATGAAAAT
>JAITQZ010000120.1 GCA_031288635.1 Candidatus Peribacteria bacterium
TTTTGCTACACAGAAGGAAAAAACAAAACACAATAAATTCGTTGAAAAAAATAATGCAAGTGTGGCAGAGATTAGTAGAGTTATTTATGAAGAACACCAAAAACTTTTTACCACCTTGGAAGCAAAAGGGTATTTTACAACTAATGCAGATAAATCTAAAAAGAAATTTCAAGAGGAATTTGATACGAAAGTAGAGGATGCTTTTGATACTGCATATAAACAAGGGCAAAAGGTTTCTGTAGCTGGTATTGCTGAACAAATTTATCAAGAGGAAACAGGAGCGAGAATAGAAGCAATTGTTCAAGATACCGGTAAAAAAGCTTACTTAATCAAATCATATAACATCTCCTCCACTGCTCCTGGAACTTTAGATGCAAAATCTCAAGAAAAACATTCTAAAAAAGCTAATAAAGAGATGGCTAAGGGATTAGTTGATTTTTTCCATAATGAAAAAAGTCCTAATTTTTGGCAAAAATTATGATTGAGACATCAGCCAACCAAAGAAGATAGGGATGCGATTAAACAATTTGTAAATGTGGTAAATGCTTTGGAATGGAAAGATTCCTCACAGACAGAAAGTCCTGAACATTTTCTTTTGGAAGAATTGATGAAAAAAAGTGAAGATATGCAAACCTGGGTAGAAGAGGATTGGAAAAAATATCTTACTGAACAAGGCTTATCCACTAAGATGAAAAATATGAAACAATTACAAAAGATTATCCAGACGTTTGCTATTGCATATGGCACTGGGACTATAGATTCCCTCCCTCTGTATAAGACAGTAGTAGAAGCAATTGCGTATCATGGATCCATAGAAGCAACGTATACATACTTTGAGAAAGATATTCAGGAATATAGAGACAATTATAAAGAACAAAATAAGACAGAGCATAAAGCAGAAAAATTGCTCAAAAAAGAACATCAAGCTTTTAATAGTTTAGCTACTGAACTGGGTATCTCAAAATCAAATGTATATAACCTCCTCCACACTAAGGCTGATTTCTTTGAAAATAAATCACCAGAAGATATTTTGGCAGACTTTAATTTTGATAACAAATTAACCTTTGGAGACAATAAAGGGACAACAAGGACTGGATTTCAGTGGAAAGATGTTTGGGAAACGTTGAGAACAAATGAAGAAAAAAATAAAGCTTTAGAAAATGTGTTAGCAGTTGCAAAAAACATCAATGCTACACTTCCAGAAGGCACAAAACTTCCAGAAGATTCCATTACCGTAGCAAACCTTACCTCGGGAACGGAAGAAGGAAAGAAAGTCTTGTTGTTAGCACAAAGTGTCATTAGAAAGCCATGACTTGATTTGCATCTATTGGCAAGGTTTTGAGCTGATGGAATGAAGGAATATGTGAATGCTTTGGATGTAGTGAGAGAAGCTAATGTCGTAGCTGCGGACATAGTAAACGATCCAAAGACAAAATCCCAATTAGAAGAAATTAAAAGAAAACTTGAAAAAGCAGGACATCCTATTCAAGAATCTGTGACTCCAGAAGGATTACAGCAAGCAATTTCCAGTGGTTTGATCCACGCATATCAAAATGCTGGAAGTGTCGGAGCAAACATTTCTTTACGTCAGTTAGGTACATTTTTTAAAGATTTTTCTCTAAATATCGGTGTAATGGCAGGAGATGTGAATGAGGGAATGGGTAATATTGTCAAAGTAGGATTAATGCTTGGCTATAATAAACGTGCTGATTTAGGGAAATGATGGTGAGCATCCATTGGAGCTTCAGGAGGACTCGCTGGTTTTGCTGTACCTGTATTTAGTTTGTGAGTAGGAATAGATAAAGTGATAGATAATGGGACTTCCTCGACTTCACTTTCTAAAAATGCAGTAGATAGATTAGGGCTAGGAGCAAATGTAACGCGAATTTCAGGGGTTCCTACATTTGGAGCAAATTTAGGACGAGATAAAAATAGATTAGAATGGATCAATAATCAATATGCGAAATTGGGTGCTAAAATGCAGGGTGTGGCTACCGAGTTACTTAATGAAGTTGCACTATCTCCTATCGCTGAAAGAAGGGCAAAAGTAAAAACATTTGTAGAGAGACGACGATCAGATACCAAACCAGAAGATATAGAAAAAGCCACGAATAATCTGATTTCTTTACTAGCTTTCTATCCTCCAGAAGCATTACAAGGTAAAGATGGAAAATTAGATGCAAATTTAGTAGAAACTGCATCAAGGCAAATGGCAGAGGTCTATACTACTTCTTGGAAAAACGCAGCGATGTTAGATGGAGATGGGAAATGGTATTTTGGTGGAGCGGGATTGAGCGTTCAATTTGTAGCAGGATTTTATCCATTAGTAAGTTTATTTAATTTCAAACGCCACAATATTGAAGGCCACAAAGAAACAAAAGCATCTCGTGAAGAAGCAAATAATCGTATCAATAGTGGGAAAGGAAACTTTGCATTAGATAACTGGGTGACTAGACAGGAATGGAATCAGGCAATGTTGGATGATATTGTTAATCGTGATATGAAGTTATCAGATGCGAGTGAAAAAGTTATTATGGAAAATGGATACATCAAAATTCCTAAAACTATCTGGGGAAGTCAGAAAATAAACGTAGTGATAGATGCTGCTATGAAAGGGAAAGTGAAACAAGATGAACAAGGTAATCTCCTGCTCTCTCCGAAAACCCCACTCAGGGCACTCCTCCGCAGTGCAGGAGACAACTCCACGAGAGTACTGAATATTGGAGCAGACTCTACGAAACGGGGATCTATCAATATATATAAGGACTGATCTGTACTAGCAGAGTGGTTATATAAGGGAGAAGACCTTCTCAAAGAAGAAATGCCAAGTTTTGAAGTAATAAATCTAAAATTGACAGATGACCTTCTCCAGAAATTGTTAAAAGAACTCAAAGCTAGAAATCCTGGTGATACTACATTACAATGAATAGGGATGACCCTTTCAACGGATGGAAAAACAATTACCCTCCCTGATAGTACTACTGCTCAAATAGAGGGTAAAAAAGTCGTAATTACCAGAGATTTGAGAGGGATGCATTACACGGTGGAGCAAAAAGCTGATGGTAGACCATTTTCTATTGAATATAAAGATGTAAAACTGGAACAGACAGACCGGATTATGGATGATAAAGTAAAAGAACTCGTAGATAAAACCTATGTAATGGTAGGAAATATTACTTCCAATGCTCTAGCGAATATTAGTCATAACAAAGCGGGAAGATTATCTGAAGTAAGCGATACCTTTGTAAAACAGATTAAAGAAGGAAGCTATAGTGCTGCAAAAGCGACCATTATCGCAATGCTGCCTGAAATGGATAAGTATATCAATAAAAATCAAGTACAAGCTGGTAAGGTAAATTTTTCATCGTTAATCTCAGATATTGAGGATTTGGAGAGTCCAAAGTTAGATCAGTTCTTACATTCTTTTGAAAATGTCTTTGCGAGAAATGCTGGAGTACAAACTAAAAATGAAAAATATAGTTTTCAATATGGTGAGAAAGCAGTAGATATGAATACCTTATTGGTAGGAGGAAGAGATAAGGAGATTAGACAAGCAGTGAACTATATTACGGATACTTACGTAAAAGACGCATATTTGGCATTGATTAATAAAGCTGCAGAATATAGAACAGCCAATCCAAATACGTATGCCCAAAAGACAGTGAGTACCACAACATTGACCAATGCGATGGGAATCAACTTGGGAAATCGTCTCAATCCAGAAAGATTATTGCTTAATCCTCAAGTTATTTCTTTGTGAGACAATGATACCAAATTACCTTTGGATGCATTAGGATTGGGAGCAACAGAGCAAACCATACTTACTAATCATGCCATTGAAAAATTTGTAGGTAAGAATCTGAATACTTCGCTGGCAAGTATGCGTTTACAAGAACTAAACCCTTTATTAACATTTGGAAACCAGAATGTGAAAGTAGAGAATGCAGATGGAACAACGACGGATTTTTCAAAGGAAGCTCTCATTTCTGCGATGCAAAATAAGACATCACTAACACTTGACATAGCAGGTAAAAAATATATACTGGATGCAGTAGGAACACCAAAATTCGCCTACTTTGCCCAGTGTGTAAATCATATGCTCCTATTGGATGATATTCGTATCTCCTTGAGAGAGGAAGGAAAAGGGGCTCAATATGAAGTTTCACTAGCAAATTCTTCTCTTTACAGAGAAAATATTTCTGATGGAGTACAAGAGACGACAGTTAATACCTCCCAAAATAATTTTGGTATTGCTGCAGGTATAAGGACGAACGGTGGAGAGAAAGAAGAAAAAATTACAGATGATCCAACTTCAAACCCATGAGGAAATACAGAAAATCCAACCTCAACCCCATGAGGAAACTCAACCCCATGAGGGAATACATCAACTAACACCAATTGAGCTGGAGCCTTAGCATAAATACTTCTTTTAAA
>JAITQZ010000045.1 GCA_031288635.1 Candidatus Peribacteria bacterium
TCTTACGGAAATTCGCGCTCATCTAAAGCACCTCGATCTTTGGTATTTCAGCTATTATAGCACTTATATCTCGTTTTATAATCTCTATAGATGTCGCTGATAAACCGACAGACTGCTAGGGTTTTTTGCTCCAGCAGTGCCGACATTGCCACTTTTGCCTTGAATTCCGAACTGTACTTTTTCCTCATCTGACATCGCTCCTTTTGGGGAGCTATTCTATCAAATTCCGCCTATGTTTTTATTTCTTAATAGGTGGTCCTATTTTTGGGGTCCATTATAAATCTCTTAGATGTCGCTGATAAACCGACAGACTGCTAGCCGCAATCGCCATCTCTGGATATAAACATATTGTTAAGACCAAATCGACTACGATCAAGTACAATGATTTCTTAAAACTATTCATAACTCTCACTTCCTTAATTCACATTTGATTTCATTCTCTTAAAATTCTCAATTAGACGCGTTTTTATCAGGTTTTCGACTCTTCTTGCCATCTCCTCTTCCATTGGGAAACTTTTGACAAATTCGATACCATTTTTTCTGCGTTGTGCCATTTCTTCACGGTTATTCAACAAATCGATCATCTGAGTCGCCATAACTTTAGGGCGAGGATCGGCTAAAAGGGCAATATCATAACGTTCTCCGTAATTATAATGATTATCTCCTCGATCAAGGTCAACTATATTCAGCCCACAGGCCATCATCTCATAAGGCACTAAACTTGGGTTAGTTGTTGAAAAAACAAGACCTAAATCAGCGTTTGAATAAAGATTTGCCAAGTTCTCCAAAGTCGGCAATGCAGCAAGAAGAGTGATAGGAAATGGTACAGTGTTCTTATCAACGCTATTGGAACCAAAAAATATAATTTCCGTTTTTGGCATATATGAATGAAACTCTTTTAAGGTTGCTATCCCTAATTCATAACACCGCCTTGGCATTTCCGGCTTGGCAAAAAAAACAATATTTTGATGCGTTTTTACCCGTTCTCTAGGATAATATATATCTCTATCAACTGGGAACTGAAAATGATCCGCGTCTGCTCCAAAATCGCGCTTTAGGAAACGCTCGCACCATGGTCCTGAGGTTATATGATAAAGGCCTTGCCTATAGGTATTTTCAGCCAGAATATACTCCGAACTCATCGGAGCAAACAATGGCTCGAAATCCTGAACAAAATACATCAATTCTTTTGCGCAAAGTTTGTTTTTAACAATTGTTTCAACCGTTGACCAATGAGTAGCAAAAACTACGTCGCTGGATGTGATATCGAGGTCTGATGTAGGAGATGAAAAAACCTCGCAATGAAGCGGATAATAGTTTTCTCGTATCAGTCTTATTAATTCTCTGGCGGTTTTATCTGTATTAATTATATACAGTTTTATTATATGGCCAAATTTGGACAGATAATACGCGGCCCGCAGGATATTACGATGTCCTCCGCTGTTCAATAATAGAGACGGCAATACCCAGGTTATTACTAAATGATTCAAATCAAATTTCTTGGATGATTGAGAAGATTTTTCAGATGTTGATATAGATTGTATTTCGTCGATATCATCCGACAATTTTAAACCATATACGGACACGGCCATTTTGGCTGCTCTCAGATAATTAAACTTTGCACAGGCCTTTTCTCTGGCTTTAATTCCCATGCTTTCACGCAATGTGTTGTTATCGGCTAAACGACAAAGTGCGTTGTACCAATCAACTTCATTCGGTTCCACCAACAACCCATCTACACCGTCATCAATACAAGCGGCATAACTTTTTGTGGCAGTCGCGATTGTGGGAACACGAACTACTCCTGCCTCAAAAATTTTCAATTCACTTTTAGAATCGTTAAATGCGGTTTTCTCGAGCGGCGCTATATTGATATCGGCATTAGAAGTTTCTACCAATAATTCAAGATAAGGCAAAATGGGCTTTCTTATAATTTGGTCTTTTAGATCGTAAAAAGATGAAGGTAATTCCAATTCTCCTATTATTAGTAATTTCGCGTTTCGACGTTCTTTCAAAAACTTTGCCAGAGCGTCAACGCATTGCGAAAAATCTTTTTGGTGTGTTCTGCTTCCGCTTCCATATATAACCGTTAAATAATCGCTTGGTTTTCTTTCTTTTTCACTCAAAATTCTTTCAGCCAAATCTAATTGAACTTTATTCAGAGAATTTGGAATTATCGCGACTTTGTCAATAAGTTGCGCCATACGCGATGCCAAAAAAGCGGTCGATGCGATACCAGAGGCTATACATTGTAGTAGTTCTCTGTACAGGCGTACTCCTCGCGCGTATTCCTTCTTTTGTGGGCCACTTAAATAATTTACGCCATCAATAGTGTTTATTATTTCCGGTTCAAAAATCAAGTCATCAAAATCGCAATATATCCTTACTCCATAATCCCTCAACGATTGAATTGCTGTCTTAAGATTACCTGATAAGTTCGCGCAACGGAAGAACACCACTACTTTGGGTTTGACAACAGTTTCCAACCTATGAATCAAGTTTTCCGGTAATGCCTCTGCGTCAAATCCTAGTTCTTTCAAGCCTTCAACAATATTATCTACACGATAACGTTTCGACGCCCCTTCCACTCCATAAATAAAAACCACATCGCCCGCAATAATGTTATCTTTTCTTCGTTTAAAATCAGGATTTTTTATTTTATCAAATACATTGCGTATTGATGTTTTTATGTACTTATGATATATAGCAAGCAAGCGTTGTGAAAAAATATGTCTGTCTACTTTTGATATTTTCTCATCTATAAGTTCAAGCCGGCTACAGATAGAATCGTATACTATCCCCACTTCTCTATTTATTATATCTTGCATTTCACTTTTTATTAAATTCCGGAAAGATAGATAAAGCTCTCTTCTCTCCTGAAGTTTCATCTTTACAGAATTTTCGGTCTCATGCGGTATTACTAAATCTCGCTCTTGTAATAGTACATATTTATCGTCGTTAACAACAAAACACGAATCAATTTTCAAATCATCTAGCGATTCAGTCGAAGCAACACAAATGAAATAATCGGCTTGATCCAAATCGAATTGATTTCTCATATAAACAGGAGACAATATACTCGATGACAGATTATCAGTTATCAAAGACATGAAATGATTATTTCCGGAAAATAAGCGATAATACGGCAATTGTTCTATAATCAGTTCGATAAATTCCCGCATCGGTAATCCGTGGACATGAAATTGGGACCTTTTTTTATCTAATGGACGAGGCGTCGAGATAACCAATAAACCATCAGATTTTATCACTCTACGTATATTTCTCAGAACATCATTTTGACCCTCAACGTGTTCGATTAGTTCAAAGCAAGTTACTACATCGTATTTATTATCACCAAAATTAAAATTTGTCGCGGATGCGCAATGATAAGACACTTTATCATCGCAATAATATTGTTTGGCATACTCAATGGCGTCTTGATCAATATCGAAAGCATCTATCTGAACGGCACCATGCTGCGCCAGCAATTTAGCTCCATAACCCACTCCACAACCAACATCAAGCACTTTTTTCCCCGACACGAATTGAGCGGCAAAATAATATCGGCAAACATGCTCCTGATACATTTTTCCCGTAAAATTTGGTTCACTATTTTCAGCTCCGAAAACGATTCGCTCTCCAGTGAAAAATAAAGACATTAAACATCCTCCAAAGTTATTCTGACTTTTATCGATATATAATGATCATAATGCAATCCCCCCTTTCTTGGCGATTAAATAGCAAGCAAAGGGGTTTGCTACTTAGGAAATCAAGGAAAATTTACATATCACAACCC
>JAITQZ010000106.1 GCA_031288635.1 Candidatus Peribacteria bacterium
GTAGCACCCACCTATATGCCAGCCCCTTACGGGAGCCATTCGGAGGCATTTTTGTTCCTCTACCTCACTTAGGAACCCCCTCTTTTCGGGCTGGTGGGTTTCCCTATGGTCAATATATGGTCAATATATGGTCAATTGACCCTATTCATTTTTTAGAAGATTTTTCAACTTTTTATACAATGTTATAGCTTCTTTATACGCTTTCGTGTCCTCCAATCACTTATCCATTAGATAAGATAGGCGGAAGTAGACGTAATTCATCAGCTCTTCTATCAGCTCTTTTCCCATTTTGTTCACATATAGAGTTAAAAGTTCTCATATATTCCCTATCATACATCACCATCATTCCATAGAACCTCAACGCCTCATCGTCTATCCAATCATCTGGAATATCATAAGGGAGTGGTGGGATAAGGTGGAGATGGAACATTAATATTTGATAAAAGGATAAATCTTACTTCAAAACTCTTAAAACAACAATTTCCGCTTTTGCTTTTGTTCTCTCAAAATTTTCTTCCATTGGTCTCCTTTGCAAGATTGCAAAGTTGTTCAAGATTTTTACGAGGTTTGCGGGTCTTTGCTTATCGAGGAATCAAGAAGGAATAAGTAAAACCGCTACTCACTCGGGATGGAGCGTATTGTACAGATACTCAAAGAATTCTGCTAAATCTCCTATATCATACGGTGGGTTGGATACAATCAACTTATACTTTCTTTCATTTTCAGGTTCGATGTAATTTTGCTCCCAAAAAATATGATCAGGATATTGAAGTTTGCAAATTTCAACCATATCACATCCAATATCGAATCCCTCAACTTTGAACCCTTCCTTAATAAGATATTTTGTAAGTTGTCCTGTTCCACAACAAGCGTCTAATGCTGTATCCGTATCAATATCATACAGTCAAGCAATGTATGCCATCCGTTCCGCCGTCTTATCTGGAGTAAGATACTGGTTTCGCAATACTCATTTCCTTTTTTGTCTTTCGCACATTGTATCATAAATCCAATTTTCTCCACTGTATTTAAAAGGCAATTCTCAGAACTCTTTTTGATATTCCATAATCTCCAAAATAGTATTAGGTCGACAAGGAAGTTTGTTTTTGAAATAAGAATTATTCAAAGCAAACTTCTTTTTTCTTTCGATTTTTTCCATTTTTACATAAGTACAAAGTAAAAGATTTATTTCCTCCGAGATTTTTTCTTCTTTTTGGACGGCTTTTCATTCTCTATCTCTTGATCGTCCAGAGGAACATCATGAAGTGATACAGGAGTGAATGGTCTTTCTTCACTTCTTGGTTTCCTTAAAATTTCACCATCTCGCACCTTATCGAGTTTTTTCCTTCCCAAAATTCATTGTAATACTTCTGATTTAGAATAGGGGTTATTTTCCAAAAACTCCTCTATTATTTCATCAATCTTCTTATCACGCAAATCTCCACTCAAATAACTTGGATATTCCACAATCTCCATCTCCATTTCTTCTATATTTTTTATATTCTCTAAAATATAGAATGCTGTATCCAATGAGACTTGTGCTTTCAAATTCATATACCCGTCTCAGAATTTTAGTTCGTTAATAATTCCGTAAAAGATGATAGGATGAGGAAGTTTAAGAATTCTTTCTTCTTCATTACTTATAGAATTTTTAATCTCTTCTTTCATTTTTTGTTCCATTTCTTTGGAAAAGAGTCATTTTGCTATTTGTTCAGCATATTTTGAACGAATCATTCTTTCAATGATCTCCTCGTCTAAGAGAGGGCGTTTGATAGTAATGAAGTGGGATGGTGATACTGACGGCAACATCTCCGTAGAGAAAGAGATAATGTTTCCCTTTTTAGGATCGCTTTCTAATTTTTGGAATGATAATTTCATCAGATAGTTGGTATAAAAAATAAAAACATTATTTAATCTGCAAATTCTGCTTTTCGACAATTGTTGCTCAAGGAACAGTCTTACCAGCTTTAATTGCTTCCTTGATGGCGGTTTTGTCTGGTTTTATTTCTGTCTTTATTTTTCTGAATTGTTCGGGTATTTTGTCTTCATCAAGAATTTCTACGGATTCGGAAGATCTAAAAGATAGCTTATTGAATTCCGTATTCATCTTCTCAATTTTTGCTTGTTGGAGCAAATAAGAGATTCGTTCTTTTCCTTTTTCAATCTTATTTTCTCTGGATTCCTTTAATTCTTTCAGTCTTTTCATCTCTTCCTCCATTCAAGGAAGAAAACTTTTAAGTAAATTGATTTCTCTCAATTTAATTTCAATATATTCTTTCGCTCCTTCTGAACATTCTTCAATTTTCTTGTAGCATTCTTCTTTGAAGAACTCTACTTCTAATTCTCCGATTCCATTGGATTCTCTCCATTCTGCATCCTCCAATTGTTCTAGGATGTCGAATGCTTCCGCTAGGGAATGGATGGTCTCTGTAATTTTTGGCATAGTTTCAAATTGGTAAAAGGTTAAAAATTATTCATTCTCTTCCTGAGCTTTAAGAAGTTTATCAATATTATGGAGAGGTTTCTTATTATCGTCTCCTATTATTATCCAGTTTTCAAAACTTTCTTCTCAACATTCAGGACAGTCTAATTCTTTAATTTTTTTCTGCTTTTTGCTGTCTATTCAAAGAACTTCTCAGCATTTACGGCATTGTATTATCATTGTTTCCATGGTATAATTGGATTAGATAGGTAAATTGATTATTTTAGCATACCTATTCTTTGCATTCACGGCTTTTCTATACCGCTTCATTTCTTCGGGAATAGGTAAGGTTGCTTTGGTTGGTTGATAACTGCAGGACATACGGGGAGCGTTCTTGAACTGCATAATCTTCCCAAACGTTCTGCATATTATCGGTCTTTCTTCATAGCACATACATTGATTGTCTGCACTGAGGTACTCACACTTATCAAGTCTAGTAGTCTGAATTTTCAGTCCTTTTTTTTGGATATAGGATAGTATTCTAGCTCTCTCTTCTTTGGTAAGCATAATTGCAGTACAGCATTCAGCATCACAACAACTACAATCAAGTTTCTCTCCTCTATCAAAGTATTCCCTCAATGCTCGTATTCTTGTATCCATTAGAATAAAGAATTAGAATTAAAATAGATATTACCCTTATTTTGCTTACGAAACTCGTGTGCATACTTACAATCTTCCCAGTGAGCTATTGGCTGCGGTTTACCGTTGCTATCAATCTCTTGACTGAGAGGAATACTCTTGCCCTTATTCGTCTTTCCCCGTACTATTGGCTTCTTGCACCTATCGCAAGTACAACTACTGTACTTTGTACCTGTTCGGGGCTTCTTCAACCGTACATCAATAGGTTCTCACCTACTTCAAGGGACTTCAACTCTGTACTTGTGTTCTGGGGTTGGTTGCATAGTTTTTGGATCTATAATGTAAATGGTTTCGTATCTTCTCAATTTCCCGTTCCGTCTCTGGACGGCAATTTTCGGTTTTACCTTCTCCAAGGATTTGTAGTCGAAGTTGCCGTCCGCCTGTCTGCGAGAAATGTTGTGAAGAGTTATACAAAGATTATCAACTTTCACCTGTACTTTTCTAAAATGGGAGTCAGTCATCTTGCTGGTTGGTATCCGGTAAAGTTTTACTAACCTTTACATCATCGAATTTTTCAACAAGATTTTCTTTCATTGCTCTACTAATTTTGTACTTCATTTCCAAATCCTCAATGAACGCGTCAGCACTTAGGAACGCTTCAATCTGTTCTTTGGTGAGTGCGTCGAACTCTGGTTGGTTGAATCGTGGCTTTTCTTTCAGCGTAGTGTTTCATTCATATTTTTCTTCTTTTTTCTCTACCACTTCTCATTCAACTACATTTCCTCCAATGTTCATATCTTCCACATCTTGGGTATAGAACTCTGAGGCTCCTGTTGCCATTAGGATTGCTCCAACAAAAGCCCTCTTCTGTGCTATCTTTTGGATGGTATTTTTTAGCGAGATTCTGTTATCCGCCTCTTTTTTCTCGAGTCGGGTATAATCTCCGTTGTACTCTTTTTTTCGTCTACCTCTTTTTTCTGCTTTCATTTTGTTTATTTCGCTTTCTGCTGGTTTGGTAGCTGGAAGCCAAGTGTATTTGTACTTGTCTTCTGAGGTATTCGCTGATCCTTCGCATTGAGCGATAATGTTTCCGCTACGGTCTTTCACGGTAGCAAGGTAGTTCACGTCGTAGAAATCATTTACAAGGTCAAGTGTTTCTCCTGTACGCTCAATTCACACTCCGAGCCCATATGCTACCCTCAGCTTTTCCGCTCACGGTTTGAAGAGTGATGGTTTTGAGACTCACGGAATTACTCCGTAGTCTCTTTTATCTTTCAATATTGCTTTACTGAACGATACAAATTCTGCGTATCGTTGCTTAGCGTCCTCAATGGACATTATCTTGAATGTTTGTAATTCTGTATTTTCCATAGTTAATAAATTTAAAAACTAAATAGTATGTTCTTTTACGTAGTTTTGAATATAGTTTAAGTCTGTAGCTAACCCCAATTCCTCTTTTCTCTCCCTAATTTTTTCCCTCAATTGGTTTTGCATTCCCTTACTCTGTGAGAGAATGAACCCCTCGATGTCATCAAACCTTGCTGGTATGATACTCACGATAGAGAACTTGCTGTGTACTTCTCCTGATTCTTGTAAGTAGATATGAGCGTGATTCTCCAATCGGTTATAGAGTTGGAGCGGTGTGGATTCGCTCGTCAACACTCTTCCGTCCTTCAAGGTGACGTGTGAGAGTTGCTTATATTCCTTGATTGTTGGCATCAGGTAAGAATACGGAATTAAAATACTCAACTTGGTTTTGTTTGTTTTTGCACCTCCTGTTTGCAAACCTGCATAAGCAATGCAAGATTGCGATATATTAGTTCAGGAGAGGAAATTTTGGTGGAGTAATACTCATTTTGCGAGACTACCTTCAGTACCAGGTTTAGCGTAGATTGCCAAGTAAATCTTCATTCCTTTACAGATTCTAGCTTCCTTAAGCTCTTGATGAGGTGATTGGCATATTGCCTTTGCCTCGCCTCACTTCCATTGGTTATACCGCCATTGTAGGATTTAATCAATTCCATTGCTTCATTGATTTCTTCGTTTCCATAGGTTTTCGGTTCAGCGGGGGCGGGGGGT
>JAITQZ010000107.1 GCA_031288635.1 Candidatus Peribacteria bacterium
ACAAAAGCAGTAAAAATTTCCTCAACTCATAATCAATATCTCCTGCAGAATAGACAACAATCACCTCGTTCTCATCAGCTTTCTGAATAATTTCTGCTACTTCAGAAAACGTGTTGAGATACTGTGCATCGCAATGCTGGGCAAACACTTTCCCTAATTCCTCCACATTCTTTACCTCTTTCAATGCTTTGTCTGGTGTGATATTCGGACACCGCAGTACTGCGGTGTCCCTACTTTCCTCTTTTAACTTTCAACATTCCTCTTTCACCTTCTCAAAATTTTCCCTTGCGGCATAAATATGATAAATAAAACGCTGATAGTACCCTTGCATTGCCTCGGGAAACGCATCTCGTCCTTGTAAAATCCTATGCATCTGATGAGGTTGGAAAATGCAGATAAGCCTTTTCTCTGGGAACTTCTCTTTCAACGCCTTCCGTCCCACTTCTAGACTTTCCGCTACGTGTCCGTAATCACTAAAAATCATTGCTCCCTGTTCCGTCGTGGTCAATAGTTCCATCCTTCTTCGAATGCCGTGAAATTGCTCCAGATGCTGTTTAATGTTCTCTGACAGAGTATTTTGTGTTAAGGTGTCTAGTAATGCAACTACTAAAGACGCATTTTGTTGCTGATGCTCCCCTCGGACAAACTGAAAATTAAAATGTTGTTTTTCGACACGTAGCGTCTTCTCACGGTGTAAAATTGCTTCGCTCGGCAGATTTCCAAAGGTAAATACTTGACGTTTCACCTTGTCCACCAACGTTTCAAAAGCGGAAACGTAATCTGCTAAATCCTTGAAGTAATCCGTATGGTCGAGCGTAATATTCGTTATCACGGCATAGTCAAGGTCAAGCGTGAGGAAATGCCTTTGATATTCGCAAGCTTCCACGAAAAAATAGTAGTTTTTCACAAGGTCATAGTTCAGTTTTTTTCCCGTAAAGATGTAAGTAAAAATGTTTTTGAGTTCAATCCCCCTTTCAGAAAGGGGGGAAGGGGGAGTTCGAAACTCCATAATCTTTTCACATACTTCTGAAAAATTATTAAAAACTTCATCATTTGTAAATCTTATTATACGAAATCCTAGGCTTTCCAAAAATTTCGTTCTTTTTGCATCATATTGTATCGCTTTATCCGTAAAATGGCTATCTCCATCTATTTCGATAATCAGTTGTAATTCATTACAAAAAAAATCAACAATGTATCATCAGATTGGTTTCTGTCTAAGAAATTTATATTTACAGGGAGAAAGAAAATGATATCGTAAGTTTTTTTCAGCTTGAGTCATAGTATTTCTCAAATTCTTTGCTAATTCTTTTAGAGAAGGTTCATAGTCAATATAATGCTTACGAGTCTTTACTGCCCCCCCCTCGCCCCCCTTCAAAAAGGGGGAAATAACATAACTTTTCCCTCCAAAATCAGGCACCAATGCTCCGACAATGCCTATCCCAAAATTCGGCAACAACTCCTTCGCAACCGTAATTGCCATCGCACTACTTGAAGATTTTCCATTGGTTCCTGTGAAGCCTACCGTAATAAAGTATTTACTCATCTCTCCGAGAAATGCGAAATAATCCCACATTAGCAGGGGAGTATGTGCTTCCTTTTTTAGTCTCATTGCCTCTTGCACTTCCACGCTTCCTTCCGTAGCAGAGGAGTAGATGACGGCGTCTTCAGCCTTCACCTGATACTTCCCGTGAGGAAAAATATGAATGCCTTGAGCTTGCAAACGTTCCGTTAATTGGGAAGCAGTACTATCAATACCAATCAGATTCTTAAAGCCAAGGTCTCATAAAATCCCCACGAGATTGGAGATTCCAGCACCACCTGCTCCGACAAAGACAATATTTCCAGTCATTGAATATTTGTTGAAAAATAAACAGAGGGACAACACTTACATTATCCAAAAGTATTCCTATCATATTCATCACCTCCAAAATTTCCACAGGATTTTTGTGTTTTTTGGGGAAATCATCCCCCCTTTATCATAAGGGATGTAAATCGTGATTAAGGAGTCTGTCTTTTAGTAAAGGGTGTTGTTTAATATATGTAGGAATTTCTTTTCAAAAATAGATAGGTAAAAGATTTGGAGAAAAAACTCTAACAGTCTTTCTAGAAAAAATATGATTAATTCTATTATTATATTCATGATATCATACATACATAGTATTTTTATTTAACCATAATAGTAAATCAGTAAAATTTCCAATAAAGAGTTTAGTATATCATGAGGGAAGTAGTTTAGATTGTTTTATCCAATTTAATTTTGTAGCATTTTTAGGATTGAGGTAATAATAAATATGATTCATAATAATAGAATCTTTTGTTCTCTTACTATTTATTAACTCCTGTAAATCTATATCAAAAAGTTGGATTGAATTCATACACTCACAAAAGGATTTTAAAATGGCTTCTTCCATAGAAAAATTTGCACTTAGAGAAATGAGGTGTTTCCCATCTTTCTCAATTAAACACAAAACAACATATATAGGAATCGAAGAATCTAAAAGAAAAAAATTACAAGTAAGATGTTGTGATAACGATTTAATGATATGCTTAAAAAAAGATAAAGGGATGGCGAAAGTCTTTGAAGATTTAGTGAGCCACGAATAGAGAAATGCACTTCTTTCTATAATCTCTAGAGTTCAGGAAATGATGGCAGCATTGAGCGTCAGATGAGTCGCCATTCCAGAAGATGTAGCTTGATAAGAAGTTATAGAAGACGAAGGATAATATAAAAAATCTTCAGATAAAAACACTTTATAAGGTTCTGTAGTCAAAGGCAAAAGATAATTTCATTTTATCTTTCCAGTTTTGCTTCAATGGATTGAGCCGTATCATCTCAACATCTCTCTATTTCCCTCATTAAGTTTGTTACTATTTACTGTAATAGCCTTCGTGAAATAAGAACCGGATGCTCTTTCAATACATTCTGATAAGGCTTTTTCCTTTGAAAGAGATTGATCATAGTCAACTCATATTCCATCAGCATCAATACTTCTATATTTATTATAATTTCCCCATGCTAAAGAAAATCTAGAAAAGCAGATATATAACTTTGTTTGTTTTTGGTAATTAATATCATATATAAATCAATAGGTAATGAGATCATCAACTAATGATATCTTGTGTATAGGAAATATAAAAGAGATTTTTCACGGAGCATATATTTCAGCATCTGATAAATCTTCTTGTATTTTCGTAAGTGTATCCACCTCAAAAGCACATAAGTACATCAAAACTTTTTTAATTCATACCTTATGAATTAAATGGTTAGAGATACAAAAAGTTAAAGAATGTCTTAAAGAGATGAGATAAGAATCACCAGAAGTGTCAGAAATGCTACCATATTCATTAATAAAAATATTTTGCAATAACGTATATTTTCTTTTAATTGAGTAATAAATAGAAAAAAAATCTCCTTTTAATATTATTAAAGATTCTCCGTCTAGAAACCATATCTTTTGCAATTTTATACTACATAGAAACATTAGTTACAACTAATAGTGTGACAAACTAAAATTTTATCTTTTATTATGTTTGCATGATGAGAAAGAAGCGAATAGACGGGATCATCAAAATATCCCTGAATCTCAACATGAGAAACATTATAACTAGCAAAAAATAATCTACAAAGAGTTCATATTGATCAGGTCTCCATTTGAATATACTTATATCCTCTATTTCAATACTTTTTTAGAATAGGAACAAAACTAGAAACCAGAACTATATGATATGTATATGATGAAAAGTCTATGGAAGTATTAGCAATTAGGCAGTTATTGATATACAAATTATATATGCCATCAATTTGTTTAAAATAAAAACAATCATCATATTTATTATATACAAGTAATTTATCATCGTTTACGAAAATTACCGGAAAAATACTGTAGAATCCTCATCAGCTACCGTAAAAGTTATGTGGTGATATATGTAATGAAAAGATATTATAAATAATTGATAACATTCTCTCTAAAGATACTCAAGGAAGACTTGCTTTAGTTATTCTATCGGAAAAATGTCTCTGTAATGACCCTTCACATTTTAACATATTAAATGAATATTTTTTAAACGACTGTAGATGATCTGTAAAAGAGTTCACAAAATTAGAGGGAATAGTTTTGTATAGAGCGAGAAGTTCATCTTGAGAAAGTTCAGAAGAAAAAGCAGAAACGGACGGGTTTTTAGCAAGTGAATCAAACCATAATGCTTCAACTCCTCAATGATTTGAACGAGGAATAATTATCTCTAGAAAGAAAAAAAGCTCCAATAATTTCGGATGGAGTCAAAACTGAGTAGCAACCTTATAAATATCGTTTATAACCACATGTTCTTCCAAAAAAATGAAAAAATCATACATATTTCTATCAAATTTTAAGGTAATTTTCTTTCCCAAAGAAAAAATATACAAAGAGTCCTCCTTGAAATAAAATTTTGTGGAAAGATTATATCTTACTTCCTTCATCATAGGTAATTTTCATAAAGGTATATTCTCACATATCTTTTACCGCATCAATAAATCGTTGTTGATCTACTTCATAGTACAATAGTAACGGCTGTCACGGATCGAAAATGACTACCTTGCCTGCTTCGTTAATTCTAGATACCAGAATAACATGCCCACCACTATATCCTTCCTCCAATTCTTCATTATGTAAGATATGATAAGAAACTCCCACCATAAATAAAACACCTTCTCATTGATGTTCTTGTATATCATGGATAATGTCAGTAGTATAGATTTTTTTTATATCAGGGTTTTCTAATATCTTTTTGTCAAAAGTAACATCCGTCATATCAATTCATATATTTTCTTTTGGCAGATACCAATATCATTTATCATCAAGAAAGTGATGGTATTTTGTATCTACCATTTGGTAGAGGTATTTCAAAGGATTTTCTATGAATGCTCTATTTAGTTCTTCAGAAATACTGTAAAAGTACGTAATAGTAAATCAAAAGAGAGAAAGTCTATAGGCAATTTCCGGTAAGTCTAGCATTTCTTTTCCTGTATAGTTCCCAGCTTTAAAGAGGTTCATCATTTCCCGAATATTTTGCCAATTGAATCAAGTATGCCAAAAATAATTCATAACCCCCATACAACACATTAAACTACAATGCCCTCAAGCATTTTCTGGTAAAAAATACGTAGGGTGCTTAGGAAATTCCATAAGGTAATAAAAACAAAATAAAAAGCACAAAAATATATCTATTTAATTTCTTAATAGTTATGACAATTTGATTAGGCAGCAATCTCATAATCTTCTTCCATCTTTGGAGCACTACACCCCGAACAACTACTACAAGAAGCACACCTTGAGCATCCTTTACATGCACTACATTTAGAAGCTAAGATATCAGTGAGTTCAGTAGTAGTTGCCTTCTCTACAGATACTTCAATACCTTCCTCTTTTAATTCATCAAGGAATCCATTTAATTGATCGATTGTCATGAGAATATTCATAAAAAATAAAACAATTTCTTATTAAGGATTCATATTAATTTGTCAAATCAATTTACAATTAATAAAGGATGCCATTAATTAAAGATATCAATGAGAATATATAGGAAGATAAAGTCTTATTAAGTGTTTTCGCGGTTTTTCCCCTCTCTTTTCTGACCTGTCTCCGATGGTAAAATTAATAATTCTTTTGTTTTGTCTATTGATAGTCGTCCATACTAAAAGTTGAACCCCTTTTTTTGAACGAAATATCATAGCTCATCTATTATTTCTCCTCATCCAAAGATTTGTTCCTATGTATTTCCTCAGCAAGTTCTCAGAAGCCTTTGATTCGTTTTAAAACAGCAACATTACTAAACCCTAGAGATTTCCCTATTGCTCTAAATCCTATTCCTAAAGCATATAATCTTAATGCGTCTATCTTCACTTTCATTGTTGCTTATCTTGCTTTTGTGTTCGTATTAAAACATCAGCAAGTTTTGCATTTGTATCTTTGTAATCATCTCACAAATCACGCTTTGTGAAAAGCGACTCATCAACATTTTTTACATTCCATTTGATTATGATATAGAAATA
>JAITQZ010000084.1 GCA_031288635.1 Candidatus Peribacteria bacterium
GTAGCACCCACCTATATGCCAGCCCCTTACGGGAGCCATTCGGAGGCATTTTTGTTCCTCTACCTCACTTAGGAACCCCCTCTTTTCGGGCTGGTGGGTTTCCCTATGGTCAATATATGTTCAATATATGGTCAATTGACCCTATTCATTTTTTAGAAGATTTTTCAACTTTTTATACAATGTTATAGCTTCTTTATACGCTTTCGTTTCCTCCAATCACTTATCCATTAGATAAGATAGGCGGAAGTAGACGTAGTTCATCAGCTCTTCTATCAGCTCTTTTCCCATTACGCTATATCAGATAGATAAAACAGACATCATTCCCCCATTTTCTCCAAATTACCCATTCAATCATTATCCCACCTTTCCATTACATCAAATTTCCAGATTGGAAAGTTTGCTGACATCTCAAAAGTTTCATCATCTCTTACCAGCTTTTTACATCTGTCTTGAATTATTCTTTCGTGTGGGCAGTCATCACTTTCGCAAGCTGGCTTGTATAGTCAACCGTGATAAAATAGTTGCTCCATAAATGCTTCATCTTCCAAAGCTCCTTGTAATTCTACTAAGTCATCAGAATAGGGATATGCAATGACAATTCAGTTTTCCTTTGCAAGTTTTGCAACCTCCTCTGGTCGTTCTCTGTACTCCACTCATTGGAGTTTGTTTTGTAGTTGCTCAATCATTTGTGATAAAAAACAGTAAATAAATTTTTCTTACCCGTCTTTTTTGCTTTTCAGCTCTTCATATTGTCTAATAATTTCTTGCATATCTGCATAAGTTTCTTTGCTTCTTTCTCTTCAAGTTTCCACTTTATCAATAAATTTCTTTGCTGAAGCATAAGCAAATTCTATAAGCTCAACTATAGAATCAATAAGTTGTTGTTTCATAATTTCTATTAAAGAATAAAAGTTAATCTTGATATAATATTCTTAACTTACTCTCTTCATCGTAGCATTTTTCACATACAGGGTATCCAAAACCCGATTCGTTGTGTATCGTTTGTGATGTGTACATATCTCAAAATCTTTTTTTAACTCCACACTGTGTACAATTTGCTACCATTTGATAATCTTTTTTACAAAGGGGGCAATTCCAATCAGGTGGAATAGAATAAGGTACGTATCTCTTAGTTTTGAAGTTTCGTTTTTTCATTCTAACACAAGTAATAAATTAAAACAAAGTCAGTTGATTGTATTTCCCCTCCGGTTGTACGTCTTTTTCGTACGACTCAGACTTCTTTTCACTCTTCATAATCTTCATACTTTCTATCACCTTTACCTCGTCTCCTATTCTCTGCTGAAGATAAGGCAAACAACCCCCAAATATCCCGAACTCCCAACTTGCGTGATAATTTCCTAGAAGGGAATCTCCTCGATACACTATCCCTTTCCTTCCCCACAAGAAGAGGTTAATCACCGTCATCTTGCAACATAATTGGTCAATATCACATCCGATACAGAGAAGATTAGGATTGAGCTTTGTTGCAGACAGTAGCAGTCTTCAGCTTCAGCAACAAGGGTCGCACACCGTCTTTTTGTCTTTTTCTGTTCCTATGGTCATCTCTGCCATCATATCGCAAATATGCTCAGGAGTAAAGAATTGACCCATCATACTTTTATCACTGCTTGCTACATATTCCATAAACAGCTTCCCTAGAATATCGTGTTTTCATCATTCCTTATCTCCCATCGTATTCACTAACTCTACAAACATCTCTTGGAATAACTCTAGTTCTACCTTATCATACTTCTTGATAACTCCCTGATAGTCCTCTTCATATTTACCATTATTGAGTGTGGAAAGGAAAGTATACAACACTATATTAACAAAGTCCCTGAATATTTCGGTATACCTATGTCATCTGTTTGCTAATTTTTCGAGTTGTTTCATTTTTTACGCAAGCTCTATATAAAATATTAGACAGAAGGTGAATATTCAATAATTCTTTTTACACTCCATAATCGCTCTTCTTCTTCCGACTTTGCTATTTCATTCTCTGCCTCTTCTATACTATTGAAAACACTACCACTTCACGGAACCCAATTATTACCATTAAACTTGTGTATAATGTATCTTCAGTTGTTATATTCAAGAACTCTTCGTTTTCTCTGTTTCATCTGTTTATTGCATAGGCATAAATAAAGAAGTGTTCTCTCCTAACACATATTGTGGTAGGTTTCAATCTCGCTTACTAATTCGTTGCAATTGGACATATTCTTTTCCTCCTTGCTTTTGGATTGCTTCCGCTTGAATTTTAATCTTTTCAGCCTCTGCTTTGGAGGTTGCTATCTGTTGCTGTGCTTCTACCTCAATTCTCTTCAAATCATTTTCTGCTTTGATTGCATTCTGTTCAGCAACTTGCTTGTCTTCAATGGCTTTATTAAACGCCTCCGAAAATCAAAAGTTTATGATATTGATGTCGTGGATAGTAATACCCCTATTTTCTAATTTTCCTTTCAATAATTCTAATATTGCTGCTCTGGTTTCTGTTCTCTTGGTAATGAGTTCTTCAGCAGTATACTTCGAGATAGCAGCTTTAATACTCTCTGAGATTGCAGGACTGATGAGCACATCTTGTATTGCATTCTCTTCTCATACAGTTTTGTAGAGCTCTTTGACACGCAAAGGTTCAATAGAGTAGTTAACAGCTACGATAGCGTCAATATCTTGCAAATCCTTAGTTGCTGACTGTGAAGAAGTCTCAATTTTTACATTCTTCACATTCATTTTGACTACATCATCAATAAATGGAGATTTCCGATGAAATCCATTATCGTAAATTTCTTCTTTAATTTCTCAAAATCTTACGATGAATGCTCTTTCTCCTGCGTCTACTGTGAAGAAAGAGGCAAAGGTACAGATAGCACCTAGAAATGCTATAATTAGCACGCTCCAAAGAGTAAAGTTTCTTGTTTCCATAAGTAATAAAGTATAGAAAGATAAAAGTTATTTTTTATGTACGAATAGGA
>JAITQZ010000025.1 GCA_031288635.1 Candidatus Peribacteria bacterium
TCTAGCAAGATTACATAGAAAAACTCATTGTTATACTAAATGTGCATATATGTTGTACTATTCAATTCTTCTCTTAATGTATGTTAATGTTATTGTTAGTATCTTTAATTAGCAATCCCCTAAACCATTCAGAGGTTCTTCTTGACAGAATGCTTTCCAACGTCCACGGAGAATCTTATGAATAAGGCGAGTATCCTTACCACTTTCCACCATCTCCATCCAACTATCGTAAAGAGTATCCATATCCATTCGCCGCCAGACCCCTACATCAGAGAAATCTTCGGTTTCTACAGGACTCCTCATCCACAGGAAATCATTGAAAGTAGAGCAAAATACTTGTACTTTATTTGAGAATTCTCGTAGCCATTCTTGATATTCAGCATTTTCTTCTGTAAAACTCGCCAACAAAACTGGCAACTCCAACAATTCTTGTACCATTTCACAGAAGACTTCTACTCCCTCCAAGGGTAAATCACGAATAAAGACACAACGGTTCTCCAAGAAAGGCAAATCAACAATGCTCTCCCAGATTTCTTCTGAAAAAATTTCGGTAATCTCTCCAGCCAAAATACAGAACCCATCGTCTGCATTAGAAATACGTTGAAGAGGAATTACAAAGATACCTCCATCCACGCTATCATAGCCTCCCTCCCATTGAGATGTCCGACAGGCACAACGGAGATAGAGCATCCCATCACAAAACCTTACATCCTGCTTTTTCGCAAATACGATATAGTCTTCCTTATCAGTAGACAATTTCGTATGAGAGAGCAGTCTGTGTGCAAAAATTTTTCCAATTATTTTCATACTGTTTTATTTTTTTAATTATTATACTTTTTTCTTAGTTATACGCATATATATATCTAAAATCAAGTCGTTTTTTAAGAAAGCATCCGACTATCAATACCTAACCTCTCTCCCTGAAAAAGACGCAAAGCACAAGAAAAAAGAGGAAAATCTGACTCCTGTCCAGCAAGCAGAAATGGCAACGCATCCAAAGCTGAGAAAGATTCAATCGTCATCGTAATTCCCTGAAGAATCTGCTCCAACGTTTTTCCTTCAGCCAGAAGCTTTCCAGCTTGTCGATTTCTGCTATAACTACTCATCGCAGTGACAATCACATCCCCCAGACCCGAAATTCCGTACAAGGTCTCCGGCTGTCCTCAGAATTTTTTTATGATGGCTCAAATTTCTGAAACTCCTTTTGTGATAATCACGGATTTTTGGTTAATCCCCCCACCTTTCCCATCACTATAACCACAGAGCAAAGCGAGAATATTTTTCAACGTAGCAGCCAGCTGAATTCCAATCAAATCAGAACTAATCTCATAGTGAAAATACGCATTTTGAAAAAGAGCTCAAAGCTTCGAAGCTAAAGACAAATCAGAAGCTGCAAGAGAAACCCACGTCGGCATACGCTGAATAACTTCTTCCGCGTGTGAAGGTCAGGAAAGCAAAGCGACCTTGTCCGTACACAATACACGCTGCACTTGACGAGAAAAAAACAGTTCATCAGTTGGAGAAAGTCCCTTGGTCGCAATAATCACCGCTTGCCCCGAATAATAAGGCTGCATTTCTGCCAATACAGTAGAAAATGCTTTGGAAGGAACCGCTACAACCAAATATTCTGCTCCCTGCATCGCTTTCACTAAATCCATTGTAGCCACAATCGAATTCGGCAAAAGAGACTCCTGAAGATAGGCAGGATTGATATGACACGCATTAATCAGGTTAACATCCTTTTCATCACAACATCGCAAAACAGTTTGATGGGAATTATCTGCTAGAACCTGAGCCAACGCCGTTCCCCAGGAACCTGCACCTATAAGAGAGATAGTAGACATCAGTACACAAAAGAATAAAGACATCAATTTCACTGAAAATTTTTTTTTAACTATACAAAGTTAGACCGAGAAAGCAAGAGTTCTCTGAAATCTACAGTCTTGCAATTCTGCCCCATACCTTTCAGCCATTTTTTCTACAATGGTAGTCAAGGAATAACGAGGGTCTTGTTGATTATGGTAATATCGCTTATGAGAGTCAACGAAGACAATTTTTTTCAAAGCAGAAAAAGGCTGAAATACCTCCGACTGTGTCGCAATTACCGTAGAAGCAAGTCCTTTCTTTATCGTTCGCCAGTTTACATCTTTTCTATTCTGTGTATCAGTTGAAAAAAGCTGCAAAACATCTATTTTTTCTGTCTCCTCATTATTCAACATATTCCTACGTGTCCAATTATCTGGGAAAATCACTAAAGTCTGATTTTCCTCTTTTTTCTTTCAACTTTTCACTTTTCTCTCCCTTTCTAACAAAGCAGGGATATCCAACGCTACAAAATACTTCATCACATTCTTATACGACGAATACCATTCATACACCATCCAATGCAAAAACGAAAGAAAACACACATCAAAAAATCACGGATACACAATTTGAAAGTCCGTACTCGAATAAGGTTGTGTGTACAGCTCTGAAAAACTGATTTCCTCACCCAGATTGAGTACAAAATCTTCTCCGCATTGAAAAAGGTCTCCAGCATTTCAAAAAGACTGAGCAGAACGAAACACCCTATCAAATCAAGCAAATTTTGTGAAAGAAAAGAGATACATTACGATAATCAATATCAAATAAACATCACATCAACATAACACATATCACGTCAACGTAACACATATCACGTCAACGTAATATTACGTCAGCGTAATAGATACCACGTTGATGTAGGGACGCACTGTTAGTGCGTCCGAAACACAACAAACAACACCGAAACACAACAAAAACCAACAACATACAAAAACAACAAATCACCTCCATATACCACCCAAGAATATACCAATCCCTACCACCATTTCAAGTCCCACCATAAAAAAAGTGTTCAAAAGGTTGACAAATTTAACTCATATATATATTCTAAATTATACAACTGAAAAAAAATCTGATTTATTTCCTAAAAAACAGGAAAATGATACCTCTCCAACAGTTTCAATCCGCCTCTCTGGCAGAGCAGAAAAAATATCTGGTATCTCTCATTGGCGACATCGAGACTGAAACCAATCAAGAACTCCTGCTTTCAAGGAATTGAGCAATAAACAAAACGATAGATAACAACATCGCATAATACCACTTCTTCAAGCTCCCCTGCCTCTGGGGAGTTTTTTTATTTGCAAGCTTTCTTGAAATACATATAACCTGAATATAGATTTGCCGTTCAAAAACCTCTTTATCAAACATCACCACTAAAAATTCAGAAAAATCAGCCTTTCCTCTCCCCTCTTCCCTCTTTAAACTTTAATCTTTCCTCTCTATGCCACCCCTCTCTCCCATCACTCTCAAATTCCTCGAAGCCGTAAAACTCAACAACCATACCAAACGAATGCACGCCAACCGCGACCTCTACCTCCAAGAACGCGACAGATACGCCAATCTCATCGCCAGCCTTTTAGAACAAATGAAAAAACTGAGCCCAAACCTCGAAGACATCACCGTGAAAGACTGCATCTACCGTTTCAACAAAGATATCCGCTTTTCCAAAGACAAATCTCCCTATAAAATCCATTTCGGAGCATTCATTTCTCCCGGAGGCAGGAAATCACCAATGCCGGGATACTATCTTCATATCCAACCAGAAAATGAAAGCTGAATCTCCGGCGGCTCCCGATGTCCTAGCCCCACTCAAAGAGATGCAATTATCTTGCACATTCGAAGAAACCGAGACAGACGACAAGAAATCGCAAACAATCCAGCATTCAAAACCTATTTCAGCGAACTGGTCGACAAAGATGAAGTAAGCCTGGACAGAAGACTGAAAACCTCCAAAACCAAAAACCTCCTTGCCCAACTCGGCAAAACCAAAACCAAACAACTCCTCACCAGCACCAAGAACAGTTCCCCTGAAAAGGATTTGAACAACTCAACACATCCCCTCAACCTCCTCCTCTACCCCCGCTTTTGCGTCCGACATCCTGTGAACGACAAAGAAGTCATACAACCGAATTTTGAGGAAACCGTAATAAAAGGCTTCAAACTTCTACAACCCTTCAACGACTTCCTCGGCGAAGTACTCTATTAACAAACCCCAACAAGGCTTACCCCTATCCTCCAACATCAAACACAACAATATCACACGCTTCCAACTTTCCTCTTTTATCTGGTGCTGTTCGGATACCGCAGTACTGCGGTATCCCTACGTTCAACTTTCCTCTTTTATCTTTCCTCTCCCTCTCTATGCTTTACTTCCTCCCCACTCCTATCGGTAATAAACAAGACATCACCCTCAGAACGCTCAGACTTTTACAAGAACTACCTATTTTTCTCTGCGAAGACACCAGAACCACAAAAAAACTCTTAGCAATGTACGAAATCGAAACCAAAACAAAGCAATTCCTCGCATTCACCAGCTTCACCGACCAAGGCAGAATGAACCGCTATAAAAAACTGATTGCCGAAAATGAGGTAGGAGTACTAAGCGAAGCAGGAACACCGTGATTGAGCGACCCCGGTAAATCTCTCATCCAACTCTGCAACGAGGCAAACCTCCCCTTCACTATCCTCCCAGGTGCCAACGCCCTCGTTCCTGCAATAGTCGGAGCAGGATTTGATACCAGCATTTTTACCTTCCTTGGCTTTCTTCCACAAAAAAAAGGCAGACAGACCGCACTAAAAGATGCAATAGAACGTAAAGAACCCACCTTTTTTTACGAGTCTGTCCATAGAATAGAAAAGCTGATTGTCGAATTACAAAAGCTTTGATTCCAAGGCAAGATAAGCATTGCCAGGGAAATCAGCAAACTCTTCGAACAATTCCGAACAGGAAACTTGGGAGAACTAGAAACATTGCTTCACGAAAAAAAACTCCCCGTGAAAGGAGAGTTTGTTGTGGGAATTTCCCAAAAATAAGGTTCGAAAACTATTTTTCCTTCTTTGTCGGATAGAACATAAACAGCAACTCTTTAATCAACGGAACATTAATCAACAGCGTCAAAACCACTCCCACCACAAGCATTGAACCAAACCCCTTAAACATATTAATTCCCATCATAAAGAGCAAGAGACCAATCAACCCCGTAGAAAGCTGAGCATCTTTAATCGCAGCTCGAGACCTTTCGTAGGCAATTTTGATAGCAGTATCATCATTTTTTCCTTCAGCTTTTTCTTCTTTCATTCTCTCAAAAATCAACACATTAGTATCTACCGCCATTCCGATAGAAAGAATGACTGCTGCAATTCCCGCCAGCGACAAGGCATAATCAATAACCTTCACAATAGCTAATAATACTAACGCAAACGTAGTCAAAGAAAGCAAGGTAATCAATCATTTCTTCACTCCATAGACAATCGTCATATACACATAAATCAGCAACAATCCTACAATCATCGCAATAATCGCTCCAGAAAAAGCAGAATCTCCAAGAGATGGACTCACTTTTTCCTCTTGCATCAAGATAAGTGGAGCTGGCAAGGCACCATCATTGAGGGAAGTCGTAAGCTCTTTTGCTGACTCTGGAGTAAATTGTCCGTCAATTTGAGCAGAACCATCACAAATTTTGCTCTGGATAGTCGGAGCAGTAATGATTTGTCCCCCGATAAAGATTGCCATTTGTTTTCCAATATAGTGAGAAGTAATATCACAGAAAATCTCTTTTCCTACTTCATCAAAGTGCAGCACTACCACCGTTTGTCCGATTTGTGATTTGTCTGGACTCGCGTATTTGAAGTTTGCCCCATTAAGAATTTTGCTGTCACTACTCTGGGCAGTGACCCAAGAAAGATGGTCTTGCACGAAAACTTCCTGAACCGTATACACCGTCATAGATTTGAGAGCCTGAACAAAGCTGTCTTCATTCACGTTGTTAATAGTAAAGAGAGCAAATCTTTTATCCGTAGGAGCCTTCCTATCCGTAATGTGAAGCAGATACGTAAATCCACCCTCAGTCGTATAGGATTGAATAGCATCGGTAAGCGTCGCATCAAAATTCGGAATAGCCTGTTTTAATTCAAGAAGTCCTACCATTCCATTGGCAATTTCCGTCGCATCATCGTATTGAGCTGACGGATTTTTCGCCAAATCAGCTTTGATTTCTGCTACTCTTTGATTAAACGTAGCATCCTGCTCAGCAATCTGTCCAGAAGTCAATCCAATTATAGAATTTGGCAACATAGTGAGAACTCTGACTTGATATGCTTCTTGATTGGTGTAGAGTTCTCCATTATTATATTTCAAAGTTCCATCAATAATTTTGTACGTACCAGAAGCAATACCCTCATCAGAAAGCTGAATATCCAACGTCTCACTATACGGCAATTTCAACTGCGTAGCCACTTCCACTAAATCCTGAATACCTGCTGTAGTTCTTTCTCCCGTCTGCTGGTCCAAAATACGGAAAAAGGTGTATCCTTTAAGCTCTTCCATCGTTGGTTCTCCATTCTCATCATAGGTTTGAGCGTTTCCATACGTTCCTTCCAAAATCTGACTCAATTGTCCTGTAGCCAACGTAGTCAGCAAAGAAAGGTTTTGTTGGTAAATAGGAGGCAACTGAGTAAGCGTAGCCCCTGTATACAGCGTATAAAATACATTCTCCGAGGCTCTATTGTCGGCAAGTTCTGCCATTTTCTCAGGATTAGCAAGCACGTCTTGGTAGAGTTTTTCTGCTAATGCCAGTCTCCCGGTTCCATCCGTATTTTCATTTGGCAACTTAAACTCCAGTTCAACGGTTTTCCCAATAATTTCTTTTGCTTGGTCCAAATCAGCTACACCTCAGATTTCTACGACAATTTGGGTTTCTTTATCCAACTGCTGCGTATAGGATTTGTAATCGCTTACTCCCAGTTTGGAAATCCTCCCATCAATATTCTTCAAAATAATATTTTGCACGGTAGTCTTCACATCCGCAAGCTCTTGTGCATTTTTATAGGTCTCTTCATATTTATCATACGCTACCCTATAGGTCAGTTTTGTCCCTCCAGAAATATCCAGCCCCTTACGGAACATCGTCAACCCGTGAGAACTGAAAGAAAGCTGTCTACTGAGAGACTCACTATTAAAAGTCCGTCCTACAAAAAATACGACGAGAATCGAGATGAGAATTACGACTCCAAAAGTAACTCTCCTGTTGTTCCAAAAGTTCATAATCAGCAAAAAAAGATAAAAAATACAATGCTGAATATATACACTTTTCCCAATAAATTTCAAGAGGGAGAAGAAAAATCAGTTTTTTTTCATTAAGCAATCCCCATTCCTACAAACTTAAAGTACTTCTAAATAAGAAATCGCTGAAAATAAATACCCACCCTACACAAAAAGTCTGAATGCATCACTCAGACTTTTTAATATGCTAAAGAGGAATTATTTCTTGATAATAGCTTCAATCGCTGCAAAGTGTCCTTTGTCCTGCTCATTGACGATAATATACAGCTCATCTCCGGGAGTACCTTTGAAGAAGGTAACCGCAGCTTGATTGAGAAAATACACTTTTCCATCTTCGGTATTGGCAGTGAATTTGCTGTCGTCCGTCCTAGACAAGACTGCTTTGAGATGTTTTCTTTCCGCAGGTTTAATCAGCTTGTAGACAAATTTTCCATCAGGCATCACCTTGAGTTTGAGAGTATCGCCAGGGATAAGTTTGGTTTTGGAAGAGTAATTCATTGGCACAGGATACTTTTTTTGGTCTCCTCCAATCATAAAATACCCATCAAAGAGCCCTTCAATCACTTCCACTCCCTCTTCGGAATATGTAGCTAATTCTTGATTGGCAATTGCGTCTCTAGTCTCAGCATTCACCTCTAAAGAATGAGGATTAGCTGGGTCAAAATTGACCAATTGGTCCAAGATAACTTTCATTTTTTTCAAGTCGATTTCAACGGTAGAAATCTCGTTTCTAAGAAAATTAATCATTTGCTGATGTTTTTTCAGCAGGTCTGCATCAATAGCAGCAACACTTTTTTTAAGTGTAGGTTTTGCGAGTTTTGCTTTTTCTTCGGTCATTTTTGTTTTTGTAAGAAATAAAATCTACCTTATTAGTATATTCTTTTTTTTTTAGAATGCAAATTTTAATCAGCTTTTTTTCTCTTGCTTTTCCTCTACCACTTCCATATAGTAGAAACAATGCTCCATTCGTTCAGTGGATAGGATACAATCCTGCGAAGATTGTGACTCAGGTTCGACTCCTGAATGGGGCAGAACTATCCGATTTTACCAAACAACACAGACAGTAGCAGGAATGCTTATCTACGTAGAATATAAAGCAAAAAACGTTCCACTCACCCAGCAACTATTGCAGCAATTTTCCTGATGTGAAGTCATCCGAATTCAGCACTATAAAAATCTGTTTGATAAAACCCTTGGAGACTACCCCACGCAACCTTGCCTCATCTTGGCAAACCAAGACCCCATCGCAATCTTACCCACACCAGACCACTACGGATTTCCAGGGAAATCCTTTTTTTTCAAACCGAGCCTAAATTGTGTTTTCGACTGTAGCTACTGCTATTTGAAAGGAAGCTTCAAAAATCGCTTTCCAGTAATTTTCGTGAATTATGAACAAATGCAAATCGCCATTGGTCAGCAAATTAAAAAGCTGAGAACAACAGGATACAACGAACAAATCACATTTTACGCCAGCAACTATGCAGACCTCCTTGCAATTGAACAGCGAACCCATTTCCACGAAAGTTTTCTACCATTTTTCCAGCAGTACGAAAACGTTGTATTGGAAACAAGAACAAAATCCGCCAATATCGAGACACTGACACAACTTGCTCAACACAGCACTATTGGCTCTTCCAATACCGAGATTGCTTTTTCTCTCAGTCCTTCCCCCATCGCCAAACGCTATGAACTCGGCACCGCCAGTCTGGAACAAAAGCTCAACGCAATCAACAAACTCTTACAACTCAACTACCGTGTCGGGCTCAGATTTCTCCCCCTTTTACCCATAGAAAACTACGAAACCGTGTATGAAGAAATGCTCAACCAAATAAAAAACAGTATCAACCTACAACGTATCAGCTCAATTTTCATCGCACCCCTCCTCTACAATGCAGGAGATTTCGCAGTAATCAAAAAGAAAAAACCAGACTTCCCTTTTCGGGAAACATTACAAGCAAGAGAAAATGGCTTGATGAAAATGGAAGAGCAACATTATGAAAGATTTTTTCAGCTGTTTCAACAGGCGTTTCCAGAGAAAGAGATTTTATGGGATTATAAATAAACACTTCCTCAAAACGTTAGATATCAATGACTACATAAGTTTTATGATGTAGTTGGGGTTGCATTAAAGTTATCCAATTCTCCTTCAATCTCGCTCAATCTCTGCTGGTCTTCAGACTGTTTTTTATATTTTTTGAATCTTTCATAGAGTTTAGGATAGTTGTTGGGTTTTTCGTTTCCATTCTCGTCTACTTGTTGAGAATCTTCGTTATCCCTCAACATCGCTCTCAATTCTCCCAAAAGAGGCTTTTTCCCTTTTTCACCCCAGACCAGATTTCGTAATATTGCAAGATTATTAGGGTCTGGAAAAGAAGTTTCATTGAAAAAAAATTGACCCATTTCCGAAAAATTGCGTCAAGTTTGTGGGGGTTTACTTTTTTCACGAATGAGAGCGGAACATTCTTCCATCGTCTGGATTTCTGCAAGTGAACATTGAGGAATAACTTCTGTTCCACGTTGCAGACATTGTAAGGTCTCTTTTGGAGTGTTTTCCGCCTTAAAATCCGTTTGGAGTGCAAATGTTCACTCTGGTGTATTGGTGGTTGCTTTCCAATCATTAATCCAACGTTGAGTAGTATGATTTTTTTCTATTTGCTTTTTGATACGTTGCTGGACAAGGTCGGTATTGGTATAGAGCTTGGCGATAGCTTCCTGAAAAGTGGTCTGCATTGTAGTAAAGGTCTCTTCCAGGGAAAGATTGCCTGTCAGCTTTTTTTCTGCCTTATCATATGCAACTAGCATACTGGCAAAGATTTCTTTTTCCCCGGGAGTGGGACAATCAATTTCCTGAAAACCATTATTATTAATATATATATATCGTTATTTACGTTTTGCAGGTAGTTTGAAACCTGAATTTTCCCTGGTTGAGAAGTATCTGTTTTAATTTTGAAAGGATGTTGGTCTCAAGCATTGTATACTGTAGTCGTAAGAAAGTCTCCTTGCAGGTCAAAGGCATTTGCTGGATTGAAATTGAACGTGTTTCCAGTAGTAGAATTAAGCCGTTTGAGATGTTGTATTGCTTGTCCAGAGATAAAACTTCTTCCCATTGCAAGCTTGATGGTTTCTTCATATTCGTGCTGTTTTTGCAATAATATCTCTCTGATTTTTTGTATTTCATCAAATTTCTGTTTTTCTTCTGGAGTTGGTGGTCTCTTTTCACGAGAAAGCGTTTGATAAATGGTTAAAATTTCTTGATATAAAGTTTGGTCTGCTGATGTCCCATAGGTTTGAAAGAGTTCTTTATCATCCAGCTTTCTCTCTACCATTTCATAGATAGCACTATGACGCTCTCTACTTTTATCATACCCTTTTTCTAATGCTTTACTTCCAGTATCTGGGTCAAATAAGGCTCTGGTATCCGTACTGAGTTCTTGTATCAAGGTATCGGGAGTATGAGTGCGAACATCTGCTGAAATTTCTATCTTTTTGAAGCTAAATATACCCTCAGGTAAATCTAGTGATTGTTCAAAATTTTTGAAAGCTGAAGTATATTCTGTACTGAGTGTTATTCCTTGTTGCTGAGCAAGGTCAAAGGTAGCTTGCCCGAGTAAGTAACTCTCTACCATCTCCTGAGAAATGCCTCTGGCTTGGAGCTGTGAGAGAGTGGCAGGATTGTCGAGAAGCTGTTTATTGTGTTGATATTCTGGAGAGGAAGTGACAGCAGCTTGAAGTCCTGGATGTTGGGCAAATTCTCTTTCTTGAGCAGATTTGAATTCTTCGAAAGTATCTTTTTTCTCTATTTGATTTTCTAGTTCTTTTTGTTGTCTTTGCTGTTCTTCTTGTTGTCTTTGCTGTTCTTTTTGTATTTGTTGTCGTATAGCTTGTTCTGCAGGAGATATCTGAAAACTTGGAATAGTTTCGTTTCTTATACATTCTCCCATATATGTTTGTAGGGTGCTTTTATATAATTCGACATCGGCTGGTAATTGTAATTTAGTGAATTCTTCTTTTACCTCTGCATTATTTTGTAGGTATTTAAGAAAATTATCTTTAAGATGAGGGATGGTAGGATGTTCATCCAAAAACTGTTGTACTATAATCAATTTTTCTGCATCAGAAAAAAACTCTTCTAATGTAGATATTTCCTGCTTTGTTTCCAGTGTTTCTCCTTTTTTTAGATGATTACCTAATGTTGGGGAAATTGGGAGCTGGTCTTGAGTAATATTTTTTTCTAGGGACATTTGTGTATTTTATTAAGATTTCTCATCTAAAAATCCTTTGAGCCGACAACATATGTCTTTTTTGGACTTACAATGTCTCCCAGCTCCTGAATAATTTGTTGTAGTTCTTTTGGGTAAGTATCTCCAAATTTGTCATAATGGTTTCTCCGAGAAATAACTCTTTCTATAAAATCTTTTTTTGTCTGTGTATCTTTGGTAATCTTATATAATTCATAAAAACTCCATAAAATCTTCATCCCTTGTATATTATTATTAGCAATATTTCTTTCACTATTAGCAATACTTCTTTCAATATTAGCAATATTTCCATTTATTTCTTGTAGTTTGTTTATTCATTTCGTAATACTATTTGCTCTTACCAGAAAACTTACAGCATCTGGATTATCCCTTA
>JAITQZ010000059.1 GCA_031288635.1 Candidatus Peribacteria bacterium
GATAAACAATTAAAATACACTATGTAGTACCGACATATTTAGCTATCTCATCAAGGACATATTACTTCTAATCTATTATTTTATTTAAAAGTGTGCATTTCGCTTGAAATTTAAAGAAGTAGTTTTAGTAGATTTTCCCTATTGTTTCCTTGATAGTATAACTATCTATTCAAATCAGATTTTTTGTACTTGACATTAATATTAGTAATCTTATACTATAAATATATTATGTTATAAAATTATGAAAAGGGAAGTGGAAAATACTGAAAAGGTAGCGAAAAAGTAGCAAAATTTGGGGAATGAGAGTATAATAGAGATGTGTTTTATATGCTTATGGATAGTAATGATTAATGTGATTAAACTACCAGAACAACTTATTAAAAATAGTAAATTATGAGCTATTATTTCTAGTTTATATCAAAATCTCATGAAAACTGGAGCTCAAGAGCCATATAGCTCGTTGACTGAGTTTTTGAAAAAAAATGATTTCAATGGACAAGAAGGATTACTTCACGAGATAGAAGGACAATGTAATAGGGAGCATATCAACTTAACTTTTGACCTTATTGAAGAAGAAGGTTTTTCTCTCAATACTCTATTACATACTAAAGGAGGCTTTTCTGGGAATGAATTAGAGAATTATCTTTATCAACTGGAATTGAATCCTAGTGGAAATGAACTTGGGAAGGCAATAGCAAAGGCAATTCAGAAGATTTTACAGGATGCTATAGGGAAGAAATTAGATACTATTGCTGATAATAAGACGAAAACTGAAGCTAAAAAAGCTTTCGCTGATTTGGATAGAAAGAGTCTTTCAACTTTTCTGAATGATTTGAAATACTTTTTAGATGAGAGGAAAGGACAAGTGAAGAATTTACAATTGGATAATCTTTTTATTAGTAATAGGGATATTGTAGACTATTTAACTTCTACCTCTGTAATACAAGTTGCTGATTATAGTGGGAATAGTTTATGACGAAATCGTGATTTGAAAAAGAATTTAGATGCTTTAGTGTCTCGTGAAGTTCACGAAAAAGTTGAAGATACAGTTAATCGAGTGAGCAAATTTGCGGATACTCTCAAAGATACCTTTTCCAATAGTATGCCAACTATTAAAGCTGTCTTTACACAATATCCTTATGATGTCAAACTACTGAAATCAAAGTATTCTGATTTTGAATCACAATTGGAGGTTTTGGAAAATAAAAAACTGCAACTTAATGAAGACAATACCGCTACTGAAGCACAAATTGTTGCAGTAGAACAGGAAATGCAAGAGCTCAGTTGGAAATATTACAAAAAGGCTCTGGAAGAAAAGGAGCCTGATTTAGCTGAAGTCTTACAAGAATTACGAGAAAAAGAGTTTGATTATAGTTTGATAGATAGAACAAAATTGCAAAATCTACTCTATTGGATTAAGGATAGAAAAGTCGAAGAAATGGAAAAAAATAATATTATTTCTGGGATTTTTAATATCAAGCAGCCAGTAGACGAGATGTATTTCAAGGATTTTATGAATAATCTGGTAGATATCAATCAAACAGAAATCAAAATCCCCAATGGAAATGTGGTTTTCAAGGTAACGAAGCATATTAAAACTTGACCAAATCCTACACTGAAAGATTTGGATACTACCAATAAGGTGGATTCTTTGCCTCTTGAGTATGAGATTGATATAGAGCACGCTCATAATCTGACCGTAGAAAATAGGATGCAACTCAATGCTCTTTTGGCGGATTGTTGGGTAGATGCTAATCGTAAAGTTGCTAGACTAAGTGGAGATAAAGTAGGGAGACTGATTTATCTGTATTTTATTGGGAATAAAATTAATACCTTGGAAAGTATTAGTCCTACTGCAGAAAAGTCATTGAAAGATAAATTTGGAGATTTCAAAGAAACCTATGAGAAAAATCCTGAAGAAGACAATAAAACTCCAGAGGAGAAAGAGAAAGCTGAGAATGAATTTGCAAAAGCTTGGAAAGAGCTTGCTGGATATTCATTTGACGAAGACCAGAAACCGGAAGATGAAAATCATATTCCTGGGTTTAAAAAGGGTACCAGACTTCGAGTTTCTATTGGAGATAGTGAAGTTCCTCCCTTAGAACAAGGTGGAAGGTCTTGGGTTCAAATGGAGCTGTTGGATACTACGAGTAAGCCTGATAAATTTCAAGTAAAACTGAGTGGAGGAGAATTAAAAGCAGGAGATTTTGAAGGGAAAACCTTATGGATTGATAAAACTCCTGAAAAATTAGAACATTTTAAAACTAAGAGTGGGAATGCTTTTCTAAAGCTACCAGATCCTAATGCTTCCAATTCTCCACTTGAACATCTCAAAAAAGTACAAGCTTCCAAAATCCCAGAAGAGAAGAAACTTAAGGCAGCTTTTGATACGGTTGGACGAAATGGTAAACAATTGACTGGGAAGTTTTTTAATGCAGAGAAAGGAAGTTCGGAAGAAGAACCTCTTGAATATTTTGGTTATCAAGACACGGAATATGATGACACAGGAGCTGAACATAAACAGAATATTATGTTTAAAGTGACGCACAATCCTAACAAAAAAACTTTCAAGGTGGAAGGCTCATTTGTAAAACACGAGACAGAGATAGGAAAAGATGGGAAAGAAAAAATAGTACCAAAAAGATATAATTTTGGGGATGATGGACGTGAAATGGATTATAATAGTTTTATGCTGTTTGTTTCAGAAAAAGGACTCAAACCGCGAAGGACAGCTGAAGCGAAAGCTCTCAAAGACCAGCAGGATAAAAAAGATATTAGTATGGTTAATGCTAAGAAAAGGAAACGAAATTGGTTTTCTGCCAAGACTATTTCTCAAGGAGTTAAAGGAATTTGGAAGAAAATTAATGATGGAATTGACCAGTATAATAAAGATCAAGTAGACAAATTTAATGATTGGATGGTGGAAGATTTAGGAATTTATGATATTGTCGCTAAAACGTTAGGATTTATTCCTTCGGTAAAAGAAGCTGCTGCAGGTCTCCAAATGGAGCATTATTTAGAAAGAGATAATAAAATCCGGAAGAAAATAGATTTTTGGCTAGGAAAGTTTAGGGCAGATCCAGATTTTTGAACCAGCTTTGAGACACCGTGAAAGTTTTTTTCTACTATGTTTGATGGGAAATCTCTACAGAGTCTTATTTTGGGTGGAAAATCCTTGAGTGCTGCAACTATTAATGATGTATCTCATTTTACTCCTCCAATGTTATATGTCGTTGCTGCAGCTTTGATTGCTAATATTGAGAAAGGAGGAGGAATGTACCGTGGATTGGCTAAATTTGGTAATAGTGGACTGTGGGTAAAAGCTTTACTTTGAAAAAAACATCATCAACAGTTTTTAGATGCAAAGGCAGAGTTAATCGCAGAAATCAATTCTGGTAAGAAGAATAATGACCAATTGCAAGACCAACTGGCGAAGTGTGAAATTGAATATATTGTAAATAACATTAACGGAGCTGCAGGAGGTCAAAGATTTGGGTCTTATGAAAAAAGAGGAATTCCAGGGAAGGAAGGTACAGATTATATAGATAACCCTTCAAAAAGACTACTTTCTGGGAAATTTGCGTCAGAATTGGATTCTGCTTTCAATAAATGGAGCGATAAGAGTAGCGTAGAAGAAAAGTTTAATGGGATTAAACATAATAATTTTCAGCTTGCGAAAGTTGATTTTGAGCGTTTTCTTTCCTCTGATAGATTTTCTGCAGCTTTGGCAAATTTCAAGAAAATGGGAATGTTGATAAAAACACCAGAACAACATAAGATTTTTCAAAGATGTTTTACGACATTACTGCTGAGTGGACAATTGAAAACTCGCGCTGATAAGGTACTCAGAAAACGAATGCTGAATATTGCCAGAACATATGGATTTGTTCCTGGTATGGTAGTAAAGGATTTTGATCATCCAGAAAAGGTGTATCATCTTTTGAAGAAAGCAAGTTGAGGAAGTTTTGAGCAAGCTATAAAATATCGTGCTGCTGATTTTAGTGTAGGTAGCCATAACATTGACATCAAGAGTTTATCTAAAGATATTGAAAAACGACGAAATATGGAAGATAACTATGATAAACTTACAACATTTTTCAAAAATACTCTTATGACTACGGATTGGAAGGAAAAGGATGATGCTACTATGCAAGATTTCAAAGATAAGATGATGGAAAATTCGCCGGAATTGACGGATAATGACTTGATTCAAAATCCAGAATTTGCTAATCAAGGGGGACTCTCTAGTTCAAAAGCGGTGATGGATATTATGCTGGAATATGCAAATGGGAAATTCAAAGGGGATGACCCGGAAAAAATAGGTGCTAAGCAATTATACCGAAAAACACTTACCAACGATATTAAAAAAATTGATACTTCTAATAAAACTGCTTTGAAATTTGTACTTAATCAATTTTTAACGATGTTTAGCGAAAGAGGATTTTGAGAAGCAGATAAGGAAGGTATTGTGATACGATTAAAAACAGCACAATTTTACAAGAAACAAATAGAAAGTCACAATGGCAGTCCTATTACTTCTGAAATAGAAATTTGAAAAGAAAGAGTGACAACCGGTACTATTTTCTCAGATGATTGGAAAGACCTCATCAAATTTGCTATCAAAGGGAATGTTTTAAATGCCGGGAACGGGAATCCTCCTACAGAGTTTAATCAGGCTTTAGAAGCATTTTACCAGATATTTGAATCTCAAATTGATAGTATTGTGTCAGATGACATTATTACGGGAACCTTTGGAGAAATATACACCAAGACCAAACACAGTAAATTAGCTGGTCGGGATGACTATACCAAAGTAAAAGTCAATGAAAATAAATTTGGTTGGGATGAAAGTCAGATGAAAAACGAAGATGGTATGAGTAAAGAAGAAAGAAGCCGAAAAAGAATGGTATATAAAGACCCTACTCAATTTGTGAATAAAGACATGGAGGATTTAGAAAGGAGACTGAATAATAAGAATATTAAACTTTGAACTAAAAAACCTTTGATGAGAGTACAACAAATTGAGGACGATAAGGTGACGACAAGAGCTGTGGGAACATAAATAGTTTTGTGTAAATAGAACATTAGGGAACAGAATAGATTGACTGAATGA
>JAITQZ010000095.1 GCA_031288635.1 Candidatus Peribacteria bacterium
GTTATATGGGTGAAATGTTTAGTATTCTTTTGCACACTCATTGTTGATTTGATTAGAAGTTAAAGTATCTAATCTATAATCATTTGAGTGTGCATTTTAAATGTTAATTAACCCTTTCAGGAGAGCATAGACCGTTACCCTTTTAATTCCAGATTTTCTAGCAAGTGAAGAAGCAGGAGCTTTCCCAAGTTTCAGGGAAGTGAGATAGACTTTTGTTTCTTTTTCAGTGAAATGGTACTGCTGTAAAAGCTCAATAAGCATAGCATCAAATGAAAAACTAAAGAGAAAGGAGTAGAGTTTCTGAGAAGTAGCATATGCAGGCTTTCCTCTTTTAACTTTTATCTTCCCTCTTAATTATACCCTAACCTTTTCAAAAAGCAAGAAAAATCAGACCTTTTCCCCGATATCAAAAACAAGAAATTATCAAATATGCAATAGAGCAATCCCCCCGATTATCAAGAGAAATAGCATTTTATATATTATGTATCTCACCTGCTAGATATAACGGAAAATTTATCACATTTTCACTAGCTTTATAAGGCAATCTTGAAAGTTTTAAACCAAATTTAGATTTGTACTTTTTCATAAATTCAGTAAACGAAGTTGCCGACAAATGTGTTCCAGACTTCACTTCTATAGGAATAATTCAATTCTCATTTTCTATCAAAAAATCAATTTCTTGTTTGGAATCTTCTGACGACCAATAAAAAAGTGGAATCCCCGCAGTATATAACTCCTGACAGACAAACTGTTCGCTCAAAGCTCACTTAAACTCTGTATATATGGTATCTTGTTCAACAATCAACATCGCTTTTGAATTTACTAACGCACCTAAAATTCAAATATCGTGAACAAAAAGTTTAAATGCTCCAAAATCCTCATATACCTTCAATGGCTCCTTCGGAGTTTTTACTCTATTGACCTTTATCACCAAACCGCTATCTAAAAGCCATTGAATAACGGTCTCATAATCTCTCGCTCTAGCTCACTGTTTTACAATTCCATAGATAAATTTTTTATTTTCCTTGGAAATTTGGTGAGGAATTGAATTGTAAAGCATCCTGAGTTTTGTAGCCATCAAAGGAGTAGCATATTTAGAAAAATCCTGTTCATAAGAATTTACAATTCTCTTTTGGATTTCACGAACTACTTCAAAATTTTTCTCTGTTGCATAGCTCGCCACAGCTTCGGGCATTCCGCCGACAAAATAATACTGCTTTAAATATCTATCTAGTTTATCGTGGAAAATGTTGATTTTTTCTCAGATTTCTTTTTTCATTAATTCAACAAGTTGCTCCTCTCCCATAGCACCTAAAAACTCTAAGAAATCCATCGGATGTAAATGCATAAAATCTACTTTTCCAACAGGGAAAGAGCCACTTTTATGTAAAGTTACTCACAAAGTCGATCCCGCCGAAATGATATGGTATTCTGGAGCTTCTTCATAAAAAAATTTAAGTGCAGTCAAAGCATTTGGAATTGCTTGTATTCCATCAAAAATAATCAAAGTATCTTTGGGATCTATATCTACTCCTGCTGCTGCAGACAAAAACGGCAAAAGATCTTTGGGATGAAGAGATCAATTAAAAAGCTGCTCCAGATTTTCATTATTTTCCAAAACCAGATAAGCCACTTTTTTAAATACCATCTTCCCAAATTCTTTCATCGCCCAAGTTTTTCCAACTTGTCTCGCTCCCATCAGAATAAGAGGTTTGCGACTTTTAGAGTTTTTCCAAGTAAGCAATTGATGAATAATATCCCTTTTCATAGTAGCAGTATAGAAAATCCGCACATAATTGCAAGTTTTTTTACACTAAATTTGCACATTTTCGCCAACTATAGTGATAACGTTTCGCACATTTTTGCAAATAACAAACAATTCTGAATGTGAATCCTTTTTGAAACAAAACCCCATAACTAATAAAAGAGAGTCTCTAAATATATCAGATTGGAATGTGGCTATACAACTTGCCAACAGGATTTTTCTTTAATCAATATCCGCTAAATTAATCTGATTTTTATGACTATTTACCAATACCTCATACGGCACTCCAAAGTACTTCAACGCATAGAGAAAGTGTAGCCTCGCCCCAATTCCTGCTTCCGTGAAATAGAGCAACTTCATCGTTCAGACTACTCCCGCTTTCGTCCAATCAAAAAGCTCAATCGTCGGTATTTTCTCCTGCAATCTCTCAAAATAAGGCAAATCTTCCCCTAAATGAGCCGGAAAATAGATGGGCTGAACATCGGGATATTTCCTGAGAAAGTTTTTCACTTTTTTCAACGCTTTATCAAAATCACAAAGCGGAGACAAATTGATGAGCACATATGGGTCACGAGCAGTTTTAATCGTGCCCTTTTCGAGCAGCTTTTTACTCTCTTCCAACAGAGGCAGAGAAAGGTCACCTATCGTCTGTATTTTATACCGAGCATCTTTTGGCAGCAATCTCTCCGCCAACCCTTCTGAAAAACTATCACGCAACACTACAGTCTGAGCCTTTTCAAGAAGCATTTTGTGCAATACTGGCGTACCGTCTTTATTCTGCGTCCCAATACCTCCCACCAAAGCGAAATTTCCAGCGTTAATGACTCATCTATACAGCAACGGTAAATTCCGCCCATTATGAGGGAAGGTTCTCTCTTCGTCCACTACCTGCCCTCCTCCAAAAATATAAAAATCGTACTTCTTACCAAACCCCAACACCAACTTCATATATTCCCACGAAGTCGGATTAGGCAAAAGATGCAGCTTTTTCAAGACTGGTGGAAAAAAATCTTTATGCTGAATAAGCCATTCCTCCAACCATACTGGGTCTCCAGAAAGCAAAAAAATCTGCTCCGGATTCCAAGTTTCTTCTATTCGCGTGAGCAAAGAAAAAAGGATGAGTTCATCACCTAGATTTTTATAACCGTAATACCCTTTCACGAGAATATCCATACACCATTACAACAAAAAACAAAATCGAGTGGTGAGGGGATCGAACCCCCGATAGCGGTTCCGAAGACCGATGTGTTACCACTACACCAACCACCCAATACTATTTAACGAGCACTTTCAAAGTCCCTGACTCAATCAAAGCTGTTATTTCTGTAGCGTTTTCTATCTGTTCTGCCGCCAAAAAGGCGAGAAGCTGAGCTTTCGCTTGTGCCGTCTGTTCCTTTTTAGTGATTTGCGAAAACTTTTCAATAGGAGAATACCATTCTGCAAACATCTGGAGCAATTCCCAGTCATTACTAGTGATTTGCAAAGTAGTCTTTCCTTGCTGCGTATTGAGAGAAGTCTGTAGAAAAAATCCATATTCCTGTAAGCGTGCTACCTGTTTTTGGAAGACCTCTTGCAGTCCCGCATAAGCATTCAACAAAGGAATCTGAATTTTACTACTATTCAATTGTCCATTTTTCGTTTCAAACTTTCCATACAGTAAGGTCAGTCCAAAGAAATGACTCAACAACTGTTCAATACTCCCATCTGCAGGCAAATCAAGCAATGTTTTCCGCGGAGCTATCACTCCCTTTGCCGTAACTACCAACTGCAAATCCACCCCTAACTGAGCAAAGACCGCATTCACTGCTTCGACACGTTGAGGAGAAAAATACGGGAAAAAATAATACCTCTCTCCCGTCTCTTCATCGAATCCCCCAAAATGCTCCCCCGCCAAATGCACAAATGCTGAAACCAAATTGATTTTGTGAAATGGCGGTCTCTGAGCCAAATAAAACACTCCCATCGTTGCCCCGATATGCTTGAGTTCCATCAGCTTTACCTCTTTTTTATGCCAAACAAACAACAACGTATTCTTCTCAAAAATTTGATAGCCTTGAAAATCTTGTTGATAGCTTTTTCCCGTATCAAGAGTAGTATTTGCGATAGTAAGCAAACGATTAGAGTCAAGGATTGCCTGCATGAAAACAAAAAGAAAAATAAAGCTGATAAAGTATATGAAAAATAATCTTGATTTCAAATCAACTTTCCATATACTGGTTTGCGTTGCTCCCAAAGGACAACATTACCAAACAACGATGCTCCCATAGTTCAATGGATAGAACAACAGCCTTCTAAGCTGTGGATTCAGGTTCGATCCCTGATGGGGGTAAACTACACTATCTATAGTTCGCTGCTCTCGTGGTCTAGTGGTTCAGGACGCCACCCTCTCACGGTGGAAATCGCGGGTTCGAACCCCGCCGGGAGCGGGAAATGATGATAAAGAAAAAATACGCCTTCTCCTCAACCTACCTCTACAGGTAGATTTTTTTGAATATCTCAAGAGCTCTCTATTTGAAAATGCTTGTGAAAACGTAATCATAAGGAGATAAGATGACTAAACAATATGAGTATAAAAAAACTGAAAGAAAATAAATCCTCTTGCATTGTCTGTCAAAATAAATACTATAAATCAGATTTATTTCCTCCTTCCCTCAATGTCCCTTACCTTTGACGAAAAAGCTCTCCAAGCCCTCTACATTATGGAGAAAACCACCGATAATCTCTTCCTCACCTGAAAAGCCGGAACGGGAAAGTCCACCTTGCTTCGCTCCTTCCTTGCCAATACGACCAAAAATATCGCGGTACTCGCTCCCACAGGAGTGGCTGCTCTGAACATCGAGGGCAGTACTATTCATTCCTTCTTCAAACTTCCTCCCACCGCCACCGAACAAACCGTGAAAAAATCCGCAAAGTCGTTTGTTGGCGACTCCAAATTCACGGAACTTGATGCAATCATTATTGATGAAATTTCTATGGTGAGAGCTGACCTTTTCGACTATATCAATCTCTATCTCCAAATCGTTTGTGAATCCAAAACCCCCTTCGGAGGCAAGCAGATGATATTGATTGGAGATTTATACCAATTACCACCAGTAGTTAGTAATGCGGAGAGGAAGTTTTTTGAAGAGAACTATGCGAGTCCCTATTTTTTTTCCAGTAAAGTGATTACGAGCGGGAAATGTAAATTCACCTTTCACGAACTAGAAAAAGTCTATCGCCAAAAGGAACAGCATTTTCTGGACTTGTTAAATGGTATCAGGACAAAAAGTCTGACCGATGAAATGCTCGCCCGCTTAAATCAGCAAGTCATCCCCGAAAATCAGCGAGAGATTGCTCCCGGAGAAATGTATCTCGCAGGCAGAAATGCAAAAGTTGATGAAATCAACGCGTTGATGCTAGAAAAGTTGGATACTCCGATAGTTTCTTTCAATGCAAAAGTACGTGGTGCGATGAAGGAAAGTGCCTACCCGACTGATGATATCTTGCATCTAAAAGTAGGCTCTCAAGTAATGTTTGTCGTAAATGATAGCAACGGGCAACGAGTAAATGGGACACTTGGCACCGTAGTTGCTATCCAGAAAAAACAGGTTTCCGTACAGATTTTTGATGGGGAGTTGGTAGAAGTAGTTCCTCATACTCGAAACGTTGGTCAATACGTCTATAATCCTGCAAAAAGAAAACTAGAAGCAGAGATGATAGGCTCCTTCACTCAGCTTCCTTTGAAACTCGCACGAGCTTGCACCATTCACAAATCACAAGGAAAAACCTTTGATAAAGTGATCATTGATTTGCAAGGAGGAAGCTTTGCTCACGGACAAACCTATGTTGCTCTGAGTAGATGTAAAAGTCTGACAGGCTTAAAGTTGATTTCCCCACTGAAAAAGACCCATATTTTGCTTGATTGGCAGATTGTAAAGTTCATTACCCAATATCAGTATCAGCAAGCAGCAACCTTATTCGGTGAAAAAGGGATAGTGGATATTCTATTGGAAGCAATTGAAATGCAATGGGATTTGGAAATGGTGTATCTCAAGTCAGGAGACCAAAAGACTACGAGGCTGATTACGCCCAAAAAGGTAGGAACGATGACCTTTCAAGGAAAACAGTTTGAAGGACTAGAAGCATTCTGCCATTCTGCACAGGGAATGAGGGTATTTAGTGTGAGGAAAATCTTAGAGGTGAAGAGAGTAGGGGAGAAAGGCATTTAGGGAAATGTAAAGACGATAATGAAAAAGTCTCACTGCTGTCCAAGAAAAAAAATTAGAACAAAGGTTCCTGAATAGGTCAAGCTCTTTCTAACTGAGCTATTTTTACGAGATTTTGGGGCGATAGTCCCAAAAGATCAATAATTTTCA
>JAITQZ010000019.1 GCA_031288635.1 Candidatus Peribacteria bacterium
TTTCTCCCCTTTTCGCCCAAATCATCGCCAACCGTCAACAATCCGCCGAACTCGCCAAACTTCGCGACTTTCTCTTACCACTGCTGATGAATGGGCAGGTGGAGGTGAAGAACGAATAACGAAAAAAAACTGACTTTAACACCAGCTTTTTAGATTGCTACGCCTTCGTAACCTTAACATCTCAGGCTCGCAATGACAGTGAATGTCCTACAATAGCATAATATATTACATATTTTCGAAAAGAAAACAAATTGATTCGACCGATTAGTACTTCTCTGCTCAACACTTTGCAGTGCTTACACATGAAGCCTATCAAACCGCTAGTCTCGCGGAGGTCTTATTCCCATAAAGGGACAGAAATCTAATCTTGAGACAAGTTTCCCACTTAGATGCTTTCAGCGGTTACCTTTTCCAAGCATAGCTACCCAGCGGTGCTCCTGGTGGAACAACTGGTACTACCAGAGGCTTGTCCATCCCGGTCCTCTCGTACTAGGGACAGCATCTCTCAAATTTCTTACGGTTGCAGTAGATAGGGACCGAACTGTCTCACGACGTTCTGAACCCAACTCGCGTCCCGCTTTAATGGGTGAACAACCCAACCCTTGGGACCTTCTACAGCCCCAGGATGCGACGAGTCGACATCGAGGTGCCAAACGGAATCGTCGCTATGAACGCTTAGATTCCATTAGCCTGTTATCCCCGGAGTAACTTTTATCCGTTGAGCGGATCCCCTTCCATATGGAAGATCCGGATCACTTTCGCCTACTTTCGTATCTGTTCGACCTGTCAGTCTCACAGTCAAGCTTGCTTATGCGAATACACGTCCACCACGGTTTCCATCCGTGACAAGCAAACCTTTGCACGCCTCCGTTACTTTTTAGGAGGCACCAGCCCCAGGTAAACTACCCAACTGACACTGTTCCCCGCTTTAGCGGGGTTAGAAATGCTATATATAAAGAGTGGTATCTCAATTTTGTCTCCGCGATAGCCAAAGCCACCGCCTCAAAGACTCCCACTTATACTGAGCAACACATACTACATTCCAATATCAATCTATAGTAAAGCTTCACAGGGTCTTTCCGTCTAACTGCAACTACCTGGCATTTTTACCAGGAGTGTAATTTCACCGAGTCTAAGGACAAGACAGTATGGGGATGATTATGCCATTCATGCGCGTCAGAACTTACCTGACAAGGAATTTCGCTACCTTAGGACCGTCATAGTTACGGCCGTCATTCACCAGTGCTTAACCCTCGAGCTTGCACAAGAGAGCATAACATTCTGGCATTGGACAGGCATCACTTGCTATACATCCTCTTGCGAGTTAGCAGCAAGCTGTGTTTGTGATAAACAGTTCCCCCCATGTCTTTTGTTGCAACCCCGCATTTCTGCAGGGTAGGACTTATTTCGAAAGTACGTCCGCTATTTTGCCAAGTTCCTTATCCATTAGTTATCTCGATTGCCTAGGTATACTCTACCAACCTACAAGTGTCTGATCTCAATACGAGTTAGGTATCCATAAGTTTAGTGGGTTTTCTCGGCACCAGAACGATAAGAATTTGCCAGCCCGAAGACTAACATCCCGATCAAACTCGATATCAATATTGGCGGATTTTCCTACCAATACCTTTCTAACCAAAGCTAGAAAAATCTGATTTTTTCGACTCATATCCTTAACAAGCTCTTACAAATCCCAATGCGTTACCACATCACTGAATACTTAAGTACGGGAATATTAACCCGTCATCCATCGATGTACCTTTTCAGGTATCACCTTAGGTCTCGACTAACCCTACGACGATGAACGTTGCGTAGGAATTCTTAGGTTTTCGGCAGCAAAGATTTTCGCTTTGCGTCGTTACTCATGTCAGCATTTTTACTTCTCTCTAGTCCACATAACCTCACAGTTATGCTTCATCCCGAGAGAACACTCTCTTACCGCACTCCAACTAAATGTTGAAGGCCTTCAATTTCGGTATATAGCTTAGCCCCGTTACATCTTCGGCGCATCTTCACTTGTCCAGTGAGCTGTTACGCTTTCTTTAAAGGATTGCTGCTTCTAAGCAAACCTCCTGGATGTCAAAGTAAAAACACCTCCTTTACCACTTAGCTATACTTTAGGGACCTTAATTAGAAGTCTGGACTGTTATCCTTTCGACTACGAAGCTTGCCCCCGCAGTCTCACTCTGTATTATTCCTACTAGCATTCGAAGTTTAACAAGATTTGGTAATGTCTCTCGACACCCCTAGTCTTATCAGAGCTCTACCTCTAGTAGCACTAAAATACAGGCTGCACCCTAATGCATTTCAGAGAGAACCAGCTATCACGTTATTCGATGAGCTTTTCACTCCTAGACACAGGTCATCGGAAGGATTTGCAGCTCCAACCCGTTCGGTCCTCCAAGTCAGTTTCCCAACTCTTCAACCTGCCCATGCCTAGCTCATAACGCTTCGGGTCTATTAATACTAACTCAATCGCCCTATTCAGACTCGCTTTCGCTACGGCTCCGCCTATAACTGGCTTAACCTTGCTAGCACCAATAACTCGCTGACCCATTCGTCAATAGGTACGTGGTTACCCCGCAGAACGAGGCTCCCACTCAATTGTAAGCAATGAATTTCAGAATCTATTTCACTCCCCTTCCTGGGGTTCTTTTCACCTTTCCCTCACGGTACTATGCGCTGTCGGTGTAAAAAAGTATTTAGCCTTACCCAACGGTCTGGGCAAATTCATACCAGATTTCTCGTGTCTGATACTACTCAGGTGGTATCTAAGATACAGCTGATTTTTGAATACGGGACTTAAACCCTCTATGGTCTACCTTTTAAGTAGTTCTTCTAACCATCTATAATTCTATGTCGATACTCCTATAACCCCACGATTGGCGAACCAATGTGGTTTGGGCTCTTTCCCGTTCGCTCGTCACTACTAAGGAAATCTCATTACGATTTCTTTTCCTCCGGTTACTGAGATATTTCACTTCACCGGGTTTTTACCATTTCGGTATCCGCTTGTAGCAGATAGGTTTCCCCTTCGGACATCTCCGACTGATAACGGTTATTGGCACCTTATCGGAGCTTTTCGCAGCCTGTCACGTCCTTCATTCTTTTTTACCCAAGGCATCCTTTCATTGCTTTTAAATAAATTTGTTTTCTTTCGAAAATATTGTAATATATTATACTATTGTTAAGGAACGTTCCCGTAGCTTGTATCCCGTAGCATATACGGGACAGGCTGGGATGAGCCAAAGGCTCACATCAGCTAACGTGAATGAGAAATCCAACGTTGCAGGGTATAAGATAATGATTTGCTGTCATATTTCAAGAGAAAGTTGTATTTTTTTTAGTGTAGGTATAAAAGGCTGTTTTTCAGATTTTTGGGGAGTTTGTGAAAAAAGGAGTCACGCCAGACTCCTTTTTTCTGTTTGTTATTGTGAGTCTATGAAGCAACCTTGATATAATACATAGGAGACAGCTCTGGCCATATTCTTGATTCTTCTCTTGCAATGATAATATCCCATACTTCAAAGGAACTTCTTTTTGATCGAAAATTAAAGAAAAGACAGAGATAAAATTAAGAAAATTAATCAATAATTATGAAACTTTTTTCTTTCGGTAATTATGGAACTTTTCCCTCAATGTATAATAGTATGGAAATTAATATTGCATTTCGTATCAGCTTTGTTATAGTCCTAAGTAGCTTAGTTTTATTTTTCTGTTGATTGGATGTTTTTTCCAAAGAAAACCCTGTTTACAATCGCAATGGTTCTTTGATGAATGTTTCTTTTGTCTTATATGGATTATCTTTTTGCGTCCGTGGAAGGTGCCATTTGGGAGTACAACCCTGTGAGCAATAAACGGGAGCCACAAGTGGCTTTATCTGAAGAAATAGTTTATGGAGGAATGGTAGAAAACGCTCTTTTTGACTTTTGGTCAGATACTTCGTATCAAAAGTTTCTCGATGATACGCATTCCCTCGATGAACAGTACGTTCCAACGGATATTGTACAGATTTCTAGTTCTGCTACTTTTAATGATGCCTCTAAGTTTCAGCTTCGTGAGGAAGCGGCAGGACAGTTTGCGGAGATGGCGAGTGCTTTTGCTTTGGCTTTTGGAGATAAAGCGAAACTTTCTCTTACCAGTACTTACCGCTCACCTACGTACCAAAAGAGACTGGCTGAGAACTGTTCTGTAGCTCGCTGTGCTAAAGCGGGTACGAGTGAACACGAGGCGGGACTTGCGGTTGATTTGGGGGTAAATGGGGGAAATATCTTGGGCAATGGTGGAAAATATTACCAATGGTTTACTGAGAATGCACATCTGTATGGCTTTCATAATACCTACCAAAAAGGGGTTGAAATTGATGGAAAGATGGTAGAACCTCGACATTGGAGGTATATAGGTGTAGACTTAGCGACTTATCTGTATGAGAGTCAGAGGACGATTGCAGAATATTTTTATTTGTTGTACGAATAACGATGACGAAACCTAAAAATCCGCAGGATGATAGAGAGCTGCAAGACATTTTACAGGATTTGGAAAAAAAAACCAAAGAGCAGGAGAGCGAAGAAAAGACTTCTGCAAATGTTTTGAAGGAAATTGCTCTCCTTCAAACGCAGCTTTTAGAAAAGGCAGAAATTGCGAAAAAAGCTCAGGTTGACTATATCAATTTGAAAGCTGATTTTGATTTTCTCGTGCGTCAGAGCCAGATAAAAGAAGAGACTTTGGAACAAGACACGCTGATTAAAGTCGTGAAAAAGCTATTGCCTTTCGTGGAGGATTTGAGAAAATCTTTGCTTCATCTCAATGAAGTACAAAAGGAGGAGCCGCTTGGGAAAGGCGTACAGATGGTGTATGATAAATTTTTGTCTGCTTTGGCGGAACTTTCTGTTTTTCCTATTAATACGATGGGAATTGAGCCGGATGCCCAATTTCACGAACCTGTGAGTATGCAGCCTACTGACCAGAAAAAGATGAAGGGGAAAATTCTGCAGATTTTTGAGCAAGGATTTTATTACAAAAAGGGAGAACAACCTATCGTTATTCTTCCTTCTAAAGTAGTAATAGGTTGATAGTTATACATTACACAGGTTGGCTATTTTGAGCATTCTAAAGATTTCAAAGAGTTTGATAATTTTTTGGTAATTATGGAGGTCATTATAGTCGGTTTGGATGTCTGTGAAAATTTCTTGGAGTTCTTCTAGGTCGTTGATTACGTTAGAAGATTTTAGATTACTGGAAAGGGTCAGCATTTTTTCGTTAGCTCTCTGGAGTGCTTCTGCAGGAGAGAGGACGATAGGAGTATTATTTTGTGGGGCAAAACAGAGTTGTCCGAGGGTGGTAGCAATTTCACTCACTTCGGTATCGCTAATATCTTTTCCATAGGCATTGATACTGATTGTTCCTTGATAGGATTGGGCGGTGGCGTTCAGACTTTTAGTGTTTTGTACTTTGGTAAAAGAAAAGTCTTTGATGCTGATGATAGGAGGGAGTTCTGATAGAAAGTCTTCAAACAGCTGGGTTTTATTCGTTGTAGTAGGCATTCCGATGGTATATGCTAAATACGGCAAATCTCTATATTTATCTCTGAATTTGTAAAAACACTCTGAAGCTGAGGTACTTTCATCACAGAGTACGTTTTCTCTGATAGTAGTGTTGATGACTTCATCGTCTATGAGAATGTTTTCTTGTTGATATTTTGTCCACTGATAGAGATGATAGCCGATAATCAAATCATCATCCAATTCTTGTCCACTAAAGAGTGGTTTATATTCCTCTTTGAGCTGAGTAATTTGTGTCTGTTTAAATTCTTTGATGTTTTTGATTAGATAAAAGAAAAATTCATTGAGGAGGGAAATATTTACGGTATTGGAAGTGGTGGAGAGTTTATTTACCAATAAAAGAAAGGAACGTTTATTGGGAGCAGTAAAAGAAAGTTGAATAGGGATAAAAAAATATTCTCCATCTACGTCTGTAATATTTCCTACGGTAATATCGTTGATTTCATTGAATTCGGTATCTGCTCCTACATTTCTAAAGAAATCACTTCGATATTGGATAAGCTTTAAATCTTGGTAAGGGTCTGTATCTAGATATTTTTGTCCGATTAAATTAGGATTTATGACTGCAGTATAAGGGTCTTTCCAGATATTCAAAGAAGGGAGATAGATATTGCGTAAAAAGAGATTGTAGTATTTATTTTGGTCAAAGGCTAGTTGCTTTCTATTTTGGAGTTCTGTGTTTACTTTTTCTTGTACATCCACAAGTTCATTGATGGTAGTGATAGCGACTGCGGTGTCTCCGTCCAAGTAAGGACTCATTATATCGTTATTGATAGAAAGGTCATAGCTGATAAGTTTGGCTAATTCGGGAGACCTTGCTTGGATTTCTATGTGTTCTTGATAGGTAGTATATCCAAATCGTAGCAATACTCCTAAACTAATGATGGCGATAACGATAGTGGTTATTGCTTGCTGTTTCGTCATAATAATCGTTCTCGGTCCTTTTTCTTTTTCGGTGAGGGAAGTGAAAAAATGAGAGATTTTTGATCAAAGTCCTGATAATTGATTATTAGGCGTCGGAGATGTATTTTCCATTAGTACGGGATATAAAAGGTAAAAATCAGGTTATTCAGTAAACTCGTTAGGGAGTTCTTCGGTGACTCCCGTTCAAACGTTTGTTTCTTGGGAATTTTCCCCTGTTCAAAGTGTTTCGTCAGGAGTATTTATTTCTGTTGGTAAAGGTTTTTTCTCTTGATTGTCAGGGAGATTCTCTACTGGTGTGGCTTCCTCGTCTGGTGAGACTTCTGTTATCTCTGTAGGTGTTTCGCTTGGTTCAGCTTTTTCTGTTGGTTGGTCTAATTGGAGGAGAGAATCTATATCAATATAGTCAAAGATTTCTCTTTCTGTTGTTTTTTGGATGGGGAGATTGAACTGCTTAGAAGAAGTATTTACGGTATAAGAAACATTTCCTGCATCGATAGTTCTGGTAGAGATGGTGATGGTTTTGGTATCAATATCTGCTCCAATGATAAAAATGGACTGTTTTAGCAGGTTGATGAGATTGGTAAGGATAAAGATGTGCGGGTTTTTGATGCCTTTAGCGATGAGCTTGAGTTCATCTGCTTTGGTTGTGTTGATTTCGATGTCAAAGTTGATATTCCCCTGACTTGGGTCAAATCCGTGAAAGAGGATAGAAAAACTTGGAATATCGCTTTGTTCGAGGATAATATCAATGTATTTCATAATTCCCTTAAAGAGGGTTCTGTCAAAGGTTGGTTCTTTGATAATATCTTGATAATACAAATCTAAATCTCCGATGGTAGTACAGTTTTGAGAGACTTCAAATGGATTGAGATAACACATATAGACATATGCAGTAATATCTTTTTCCTCTCTCTGAGCCAAAAGTTCCAGCTCTTTGAATACTGCGTCTTTGGTTATTCTGAGTGAATCTCCGATGAGCGACATTGTACTATCCATATAGGAGAATACTCTTATTGCAGTAGAAAATTTGATGATTTCCAAAGCGTTAAGAGACCTCTGGATAGCAGAAATGGCTTCTTCGTTTTGTAAAATTTCTCTAATTTCTAGTGGCAAGAATCCATATTTGGCAATATCTTTTTTTGTGCTTTCTACTTCATTGATTTGGTTGGTGATGGTGGAATTGAGTGCAGAAATTTTTTCTCTCAGGATGGTTTTTTTTTCTGCATAGGTCAGTTCATCGGTTCTCGTGATAGTAGTAATATTCTCTGTGTTTTCTGGAGTAATAATGGGGAGAGGAGCATAGAGTGCTTCTTTGTTTATTTTGATGAACTTAGTAAAGTCTTTGAGATAGATTTGAAAGGAACTTACAAAGGATTTGTAGTTGTTATCTACATATACTTGGCTGGTTTGTTTGATATAAATACGATATGAAAAGACCAATCCAATCAGTAAGACATTGATAATAGTGATGACAGACGCCATAATAAATCGCCTAATGTAAGAGGAGACAAAGTTTTCTTTTTCTTTTCCTTCGCTCTCGCTTGACTCGATAGGGGTGTTTTCCAAAAAGATATTAGAAGCTGGTTTTTCACTATTTCCTAACTCTGCTAGCTGGAGAGTATCGGGGGATGTGGTATTTGAGAGGTCAGTGATATTAGGGAGCGGATTCCCAAAAGGAGTAGCTGGTGTAGAATTGGGAAGTGTTTCACTTGTCTCTGGAGTTAGTGATGGGGAGTCTTGTAAGAAATTTTCTTCTGACATAGGGATGGAGATTTGTATAAAATACACTTCTATTATATTCCAAACTTCAAAAAAAGCAAAAAAAATCAGACTTTTTTTTATGCTTGCATTCTCTCGGCGAATGGATACGCTAAGGAATGTTTTACTCCTCTAATGGAGATTAATCTATGCTTAACCCTCACTATAGATATGTCGGCATTGACTTTGAGACGACGGGATTGGATACCAAAAAAGATTGTCCTATTCAGGTTGGACTGGTAGAAATTGATGTGCGTGGTGAAATGATTGATAGCTTCGATTCACTTATTAGACCGACCAAAGATGTCAAAGAACTCAAAAATATTGTAAAATTCATTACTAAGATTGAGACTGCTCAGCTTGTTTTTGCTCCAGAAAGTAGTGAAATTGCTGACCAGATTGCTCATTTTTTTGGGGATAAGGTGATTGTCATTGGGCACAACATCAATTTTGATCTTGCTTTTTTGAAGAGGCTCTTGCCAGAGGTGCCGTATTATGCGGCATTTGATACTTTTCAATTAGCTCAAGCTCTCGTTCCCTATCCCCCAAGCTATGCGTTGGAAATTTTGATGCAGCATTTAGAGGACAAGCCGTTATTTCTGCAGTGGAAGGCAAAATTTGGACTGACTCCTTTTACGACTGCGGTTTCGTGAACTGGTGTGGAGGGAGAATTTGATAAAGGAGGAGGATTTCACGATGCTCTTTATGATACGAAATCCACACTTGCACTATTGTGCTATTTGCTTACGTATCTTCAGCAAATTGAAGAAAAGTATCCTCTTTTGAAAGAGTGTATTCGTAAAAGCGATACTCCTTTGAAAGAGATGTTGGACATTGTGAGTTAATCCGTTTTTTCTTCTTTTTCTTCATTGTCTCCAAAAAGGTCGGTCAGGAGCTGTTTTTCATCATCGCTAACAGGAGCTTCTTGTAAAAATTCTTCTAGGTGAGGTTTTTTTTCTAAGAGTTTGTCTAGAGAGGAAAGCAGCTGATTGTAGTTTCACGATTTTGGATAGACGTAGGTAATGGGGTCAAGGAGTCCGGTAGGTCTGATAATTTGTTCTACGACTTCTTTGGACAGTTCGATTTCGTATTCTGCGGGAGTCGCTGAGAGGAAAATGGATTTTGCAGTTTTTTTCTGTTTGGAACGGAGGTTGGCGAGTTGGTTGTCGGCTCTGGCTCAACGTTTTTGTTCGTCATCTGGGACAGGTGCTATGTTTATCGCTATTAACTCCTTTGTCCTTTCGTCTGCACAAGTGTATGCTTCGGACATTTCCCCCGCAGTATTGCGGGGCAAACTATGAGATGTGGCTTTTTTTGTTTTGTTTATTCCGTTTTTTCTCGTTTCTTCTGTTGTGAAGGGGACTGTTGCTTGGTCTAAACTGATTTCCTCTAATGATTTCCGCCCTAATACTGCTTCCAATTCTTCGAAACGCAAGGGGCGGTGGTCGATGGCTGATGGCAAGCGAAATCCGTATTTTATCAGGTTATTTTTTCTGGCTCTATCTCCTTGTGCCATTGCACGTAGTTGGGGAATTGTCATATGTGATTCATCTATAATCAAGAGGAAATCCTCTGGGAAATAATCGAAAATGGTGTTGGGAGCTTCACCAGGGAGGCGTTTATCAAAATAGAGAGAATAGTTTTCAATTCCGTTAACAAATCCGGTTTCACGAATCATTCTGATATCGTATTCCACTCTTTTTTTGATTCTTTCTGCTTCGAGGAGCATTCCTTGTTTTTCAAATTCACGGACGCGGAGCTCTTTTTCTACTTCCATTTGTTTCAGCACGAATTCAAGGTCTTCAATATTTTGTAAGTATTGCGTTGCTGGTCGGAGAATGATTTGGTTTGCTTGTCTTTTCAGCTGGAATGTTAGGCTGTCGCGGATTTCAATGTGTTCAAGATAGTCTTCATCGAAAAAACATTTGTAAACAAATTTCTCGGTAGAAGAGTAGATTTCTAACATTTCTCCTTTTACATCAAACATTCCTGGTTCGGCCTTTCCGTGTACGGGTTTATACTGCATTTGAAGGAGCTGCTTTTTTAATTCATTGAACTTGTATGTTTGACCGACTTTGAGTTGGAGACAGTTTTCTTTGAAAAATCTTGCTTGACCAAGTCCGTAGAGGGAAGAAGCAGATGCCACGACAATCACATCTTCACGGGAAAGGAGCGAAGCCATCGTTGCCAAGCGGTACATTTCGATTTCTTGATTGATGGTAGCTTCCTTTTCGATGTAGGTTCACGAGCTGGGGAGATAGCTTTCTGGTTGGTAATAGTCAAAGTATGAGACGAAATAATGTACTGCATTGTGGGGGAAGAAGTGTTTGAATTCCGTAGAAAGCTGAGCTGCGAGGGTTTTATTGTGGGAGATAATGAGCGTGGGTTTTTGGACGTGTTGAATGATGTTTGCCATTGTGAAGGTTTTCCCGGTTCCTGTCGCTCCTAGGAGGGTGATTTGTTGTTTCCCTTGTTCAAAAGCAGACACGATATCGTGGATGGCTTTGGGCTGGTCGCCGGCGGGGGAGTAGGTAGCGGTGAGTTGAAAAGGCATAGTGGTTGTAGTATAGGAAAGGTGCTAGGAAATGCAAGAGAGAAAAGTTTTTTGGGAAAAAACCCGACCTTTATGGAGAGGGTCGAGTTGTTTGAGATAGCTCAATAATGGAGTCATCTAATTTTTAGTACAGTTTAGTATATGTCCCTACTATTAATGGGTGAGTCCGTTCTCCGCCTAATCACATTTTGTAAACCTTCTCATTCCCATAAGAAACACATTGTCCATTCTTTACTTCTCCTAACTTAAAGTACATCGTATAGTTATTATCGCCTCATCATCGAATAATTGGCAATCATATAGCTCATGGAAGACCTCAGAAAATGGCTCCTATGAAAATTTGTCAAACGTCTGACCACTGAAATCATCATTGCATATTGAAATTATATCAAGCAGAAGAGGATGGTCTCATACAAGTACTATCTTGTTTTAAGTTCATAGATATAGTTCTGGTCCAGAGTACTCTATGGAAATTATAGAGCCAACAACCGGCAAAATCTTCCATTTTCATAAGTCTTCTACAATTTTGACCTGATCAGCAATTAGGTGATAAATCTTTCTTACATTTTCCTCTGGCCCAACCTTCCATAACCGACATTGGATATGAAGGTAAGTCTAACCAATGAGCAAACAAAGTATGATTCCCAGCTGTAATATTGGCTACCGTTGATGACGTTATTTTTGTTCCGTTTGTTGCGTTGGTATACCATCATAAAAATTCGTACCCATCTCTAGTGGGTTTATTATTAAGAAGTGCAGCAACCGTATTGCTATACAATTCATCATAAACTACTAGTCCTGTGTTTCCAGAAATTGAAGTTGCTGTCCAAGAACAACTGGCAGCCTTACAACTGCTAGGTTCACCAAAATAATTACAAGTACTACTGCTCAACAGTTTTGCCTTCCAAGAGATTTGTCCACAAACTGACCTTGGAGGATAAAGAGTAATAAAACCAGAATACACTATATTTTTGGATACTGTTGCAGAAAATTTCATTACACCATTATATACTGTGCCACCAGTCAGTGTAATAGTACCACTATAGAGCGTTTCTTTGGAGATTTCATTACCGTTAAACTCCGTCATTCCAAACTTTCAATCAACAGTAAGTTCTATCAAACCATTGGTAAATGCTATTGTACTACCTGTATAGAGGAATGTATCAGTGGCAGTAGGTTTTCAGAGACCATCTACACAAGCTGTTTTTGTTTTTGACTGACTTGAACTAGTTGGTGCAGGGGTAGGTTCGTCTTCATTGGATGCAGGTGTTCCCATTACTAGGAAGAGAGTTGTATCTGCATTTCTGGTACTTTGCCGTGCACTTTCATCGATTACTCGTTGATATCTGCTGTTATCACCATTACATACACCAGCATTGGCAGATAATTTTCCACCATTCGGATCAAACGTAATGGTATAACTATTCCTTTTCCATACTGCATAGAGATTAAAAATCGCAAAATCAGAAACATGATAGTTAGGAAAAATTTTATCTGTAGTAAAATTCCATGTCGCAGTAGCTCATAGATTGAGTTGTCTGCTACCTTCTTTAGCTGACCAATAGGGAATAGGGGAATAATTAGATGCACTTTGTTTTGCTACATTTCGTAGTTTCTGCTGAGAAGTAGACCAACCCATTAGTGTATATCCTGCTCTGGAACTACTAAACGAATTCTTGAGGGTAAAGGAAGTATTGTAAGCTGGAGCGTGAGTATTAGAAATAACAGTAGGGGCGGTATTCGAAGCAACGGTACCTTTTTGTTCTTCATACGTGTCAGTCGCAGTGAAATCTTTATGATATCTCACTATGTATTGATTCTCCTGACATTTATAGCTACCGGTATACGTACTAAGATTACTTGTCTTTCCTGGAACAGGATGATACCCTACATCACAGTAATCTATCTTGTACTTGTAAGATACGTCTCCGCTAAGCATATTTCCTGTAGTACATCCGTAGTTTTTCGTATACGTTACCTCGCCTCCATTAGCAATATCTGCTTTAGTCGAGATATCTTTATTGGTTCCATGATTGATACATACTACATTGTAGGTAATTTCTTTGTTGCTATCTTGCCGTTTTTCTGTTTTAGTTTGTTGCTGAGCTCCACAAGAATTCTCTACACATTTTTGCTGACCGGTTGAGCTGGTTTCTTTATGCCATCCATTTGGACAATAAAACTGACATTTTTGAGATTGATCGTAATCATAATCAGGACTAGAATTAGTACATTTAAGATTTTGTCCTGTCCGATTGATAGAATTAATCTTTCCGTCTCCGTTATCCAGTTTATCTGTTGGAGAGAAATTGGGATTACATTGACGACCTCCACTTCCTATTAACGTAGTTGCTACGTTTTGCCTCAATCCTATATCATCCTTTTTGATATCGTTGGTATTGGTCCCGCTATAGGGACAGACTACAGCCCCTTTACTCAAATTTATTTGATTAGGAATATTGTGGCACGCATAACTTACTTGACAGGTTTCTTTTCCAGCTCTGTCTGGCTGCACGCAAGTTCGGTAAAAAGAAGATGTTCAGAGTCCATTGAGTGTTCCATTGTTTGTTCCGGTTTTGTAAAAATAAGAGAACTGCGGGATAACAAATCCTGACTCACATCCTATCATTCCTGTGAGGAGTTCTCCTGTCCAAGCTGGTTCAAATTTATGTTTGTAGTCTCCTCCAGAGCCTGCTTTCCATAAATCCGTATAATCACAAATAGTTTTGAGATCATTCCTAGGGTCTTTACACGCATTCACACATTGTGGTGTATCCAATACTGCTTGCCATCCTTTTCCATCACAGAAACAAGCACAAAGCTGGTTGCCAGTTGTTATTGATTTCGTCGTTCCTATGGTTGTGGTATTACATAGGTTGGTATCACTTGTATAGTGTTGGATTCTTAAATCTCCACTGACGGTTAGTGCAGCTATAGCATTTGGAGTGTCAGTACCAACAGCTACTCCGCTTTTTGCATTTACTGCAAATGTATGCCCACTAGAGACAGAAAAGCTTGCATCACGCTGTCCGTCGCTCCAAGCAAAAGTATACTCTCCACTTACGGTTGTTCCTTTTCCTCCTGCCAAAGCATTTGCTTTAGATACAATATTTCCTTCTCCTCCTAAAATGATGGAGTTAGTTCCTTGAATCGTATTACCACTTCCTCCAATACTGGTACTGTTTCCGGCAGAAATGGTATTATCTTTTCCTCAAATAATCGTAGACCTGACACTATTAGGGTTGATTGTATTTCCATCTCCACCTAAAACGGTAGCTGTATCAGATTTTATTTCATTATTTTTCCCACCTACGATAGCACTTCCGGTGACATTACTAGGAAATTCATTGTCTACCCCTCCCAAAAGGGAAGAGTTTTTGAGAGAGGTTCCTGAAACTTTATTTCCGCTCTGTACGTTGGTAATGAGAGAGCCGTTCACGGTCACTTTATTTTCTCTCGCACTCACTTCTACTTGTCCGGTAGTTTTCCACGTGCTTCCAGTGCCAATGGGAACTACAAACATAATTTTCTGGATTTTTTGAATAGGATTCGCTAATTTGGTAGTGAGATTGAGCTGTTGGATTTCTTGTGCTCCTAGTACACTTATTCCTCCTGCCAAAATCAATCCGGCAGTTAGTCATATTAGTTTCTTCGTAGCAGTGAACATTGTTATTTTTGTTTGGAAATAAAAGTATGTAGCAAGTATAGCTATATGGTGGCGATTTGTCAAATAAAAAGCCAGAAAAACATTTATATTCCTTAAAGGTTACTGTTCATTTATAGGTTTTCTATTGTTAAGATAGCTTTTCAAATAGGTTAAGATTTCTTTTTCGTTATTTCTCGTCGGGATATCATTTATCACTCGTTCAAATGCGAGGTGAAGTAGCTCTCATAGCAACGGACTCGGAGCGAGTTTTAGTTCTTTCATTAAAGTAGTTCCGTTGATTTGGAGGTCGGATTTCTTAAATTGTCCTTCTTCGTCATTCAGTTTTCTTAGAATTTTTTTTAATTCATAGGAGTCAGACAAATCGGAAGAGTTTTGCAACGGGTTAAATTGTCCTAGACGGTCAGCGATATTGATATCGAAGAGATTGTCCACCATTTTAATTCCTTTTTCGCTGAGCAGTCTTCTGACTTTTTTTGCTCGATTATCAGGATGAGCTTGTAAAATTTCTCCGGGGGTATGATGCTGTTGGATGTATCGTGCAATCTCTTCAATCTCCTTATTGGAAAATCCCAGTGCTCTAAAATCTTGTTTCATTAGTTCAGGGGAACTGTTTCTATGATTGAGTGGACCAGAAATGATGGCTCTGATTTTTTCTTTATCTCCTTTCGCTTCCTCATATGCGGCGTATTGTTCTACTTTTCCTACGTCGTGATAGAGGACAGCGAAACGCACCAAATAGTCTTCATTGATTTCTTGCAATGCTTTGAGGACAAGTAGGGTATGGGTATATACATCAAATGCGTGATAGCGAATGGGTTGTTCCACGTATTTAGTGTTAGCGAGGGCAGGAAAAAGCTGGGGCAACATTCCGCTTGTATCCAAAAGTACTAAAAATCAAAAAGGATTTCCTTTGATAAAGACTTTGGTCAGTTCATCTTTGATTCTCTCTTTTGCTATGTGGGCGAGGAGCGGGGTGTTGCGGGCAATACTGTCCCGGGTTTCTGATGTAAAGTCGAAGAGGGTTTGTTTCTTATCTCCTTCTTTGTAAAGTAATACCGTATTTACTACATTCACAATTCTTAATGCTCTCATCAATCTTAGTGCGTCTTCCCCAAATCTTCTATCTGCCTCTCCAACGGTTTCCAGTTTCCTATTGATGAGCCCATTTATTCCACCTGTTGGGTCAATGAGCATGCGGAATGATTCTTTTTTACTGTGTCTTTTAGGAAAGGGGGTGGGTGTGGTGTTAGACCAAAAGTATCCTTCTTTCTGTGTTTCTACCAGATAACGAAAATAGGTTTCGTCAAACTTTGCATTTTCAAATACCTGTTGAATGTACTGTTCATTTCTCAGGATTAACATGTTAAGGTTTGCAATATAACAGTATCCTTCTTTTTCCAAGATTTTTATCAGACTTTTTTCGTCAATTTGTTTTTCTGCTGGTGTGAAATCGAGTTTTGCTTTTGTCTGCTTGGCTATGGAAAAATAGTACATTGCATTAATGGTGAAATCCCTTCTGTGAGCGTCCAAAATGATATCATTACTTCGTTGAATTTCTCCTGGATGACGAAAATCCCCATACTTTCCCTCTGTTCTGAGTGGGGTGAGTTCGTAGTTGATAGATTTTTTCTTCAATTTACCTCAGGGAGCGATAAAGGTGCTTGTTCCAAATTTTTCTGTGATAAAATGGGAAAGTCCTTTGGTGTCAAAGTTTGCGTAGAGTTCTTCAGGTTTTCCTCCCATCGTGAAATCAATATCTAGTGGGTATTTTGTGATACCTAGCAGTACATCACGCACACATCCTCCAACGAGAAAAAGATTTGGAGTTTTCGCTCTTTTTTGGAGAAATTGTTGATGGGTGTCCAAATGAGACAGATTTTCTAAATAGAGCATACTTTCTATATAAGGAACTTCTCTTTGCTTTCAAGGAGAAAAGAAAATAGTGCTACTAATGAGGAGCACTATTTCGTTGCATTACTTTTTTAATATAACCTCTTTAATGCAGTTGTAATCACTGTGCTACTTCCTTTGGGAGGAATCCCTCCACACTCTCTACAAACTGTTATTCCAGTTCTATTGTCTGTTTCACAGTAGTATCCATAGGTGGGACACACATACTTCCAAGCTCCGTCTTTATAGGTTTTTCTAGACAATTCTGTCAAGAGCTGTGGCTCACATTTACATTCGTGGAGAGGGTTTTTCTTTAGTTCCGTCCTTTGGCGTTTTTCCTCTCTCTTTCTGCGTCTTTCTGCAGCCTTTTGTTCTTTTTTGCGTTTCTTTTGGCACGCTTTGCAATACCCCCCGTTTTGTTGATAACGTGATATAGGTATTCCACAATCGTCACAGAGAGCATAATCTCCAATTCTTGCTCTAATTAACATTCTTTTCATACTTTTTTTGTTAGACAATTTGTTTTTCTTTATTATGTCAGTAGTGTCCAAGAAAAAATTATAGTAAGAAAATCATGAGAAGAAATTGTCTTACTTGAAAAAGATTGAGAAATGGATTAAACATACATATTTTCAAAAAGTCCTTGTCATGATAGAGCGAGTGCCTTTCTCTTAAATAACAATGCCTTTAATTTTCTTGCTAATATGGTTAAAGATTCTTTCGTTTTAGTTTGTAATTTGATATAATCCAATATTAGGAAGTATATTAAGGCAATTCGTATTTGGTTTTGTACTGCATTTATAGAGGTTCAAAGAAATTCCTTAATAACTAAGTTTTGCTTTAATCGTCTAAATAATGTCTCTATTTCCCGTCTCCTACGATATAGATTAGCAATCATCATTGTAGGAAGTTCTAAATTGTTTGTTATAAATTCTATAATACTCTTTTCCTCCTCATCTATAGTATCTTATCACCCTCAAGGTTTCTGAACATTTCATATATGCATCAGATAATGCAAACTCCACTTTTTTATCATACTGGATTCTTGAATCAGTAATGGAAATATCTTCTATCGGGCAGTAATTGGTATTTTTTTTGGTTCTCGTAATAAAAATAATTCCCTTATCACAGATAAGTTTCAATAAAGTATAGTCTAGGTATCTTCTATCTACTAATAAAATTATATCATCTACCATATGATAACAAGCCGTTATATCTGCCACTTTCCCATCGGTTATAAGTACCAAGTCAGGCAATCAAGAATCATTGTTCATCCTTGTATGAAGCTTTACTGCTCATTTCCTCTTTCTATAATAAGCTCGATCGAACAATGAAAGACACAGAGGAATGATAGTAGCATCAATTGAATAGATTGTTTTTTCTTTAGGACAAAGTGAAATTGAGTTTGTAATGTTTAGCTGTTGTATCTTGTTTAGCATATGATAAAAAAGTTGCTGAAATAGTATAGGATTGGTTTTATTCAGCCAGTAATCGAAGGTGGTACAACAAAATGAATCTAATCACCAATCACCTCGTACATCACTTTGTACACAAAGTTCGGTTTGAAGTTCTCTGATATTAGTGAGTCACTTAATCTGACAAACAAGTATTGAAGTAAACAGTTCTCGACTAGAAAATCTCTTAGCATATTTATCTGTGTTATGCTGTCCAACTAAATGAAAAAAGAAAGATTTATCAATAAAGGAAAGAAAATTCTTGTAAATTGTTGGCGATTGTTTAGACATTATAGTATCCTTATTATGTAAAATTGTAGTTAATTTCACTTATAAGGATTTATGCTGTCTAAATAAACAGCATTTAGGAAAAATCCGAGCTACTCGCTCGGATTTTTCTATTTTTCTCTATTTTTCTTGAACACTACTGTTCTGCTACAACAAAATCAACGAAGAAAATCAACAAATTTTTTTCATCTTTTTACGAAAGAAAAGGACTAGAATATAATTCTAGCCCTTTATCTGTTCATAGAACTTTAGTATTGAAAAGTCCCATATGGACTTTTAATAATAAGTTCTTTTTTGTCCGTTTCTTCTACGTACCCAATGACTTGGGCATCAATACCGTAGGCTTTGGAAATTTTAATGATTTCCTCAGCTTTTTCTTCAGGTAGATAGATTTCCATCCGGTGTCCCATATTGAACACTTTGTACATCTCTTCCCAATTAGTACCACTTTGTTCCTGAATAATCTGGAATAATGGTGGTATTAGGAAGAGGTTGTCCTTCACAACCCGTAGATGTTCAGACAAAAAGTTTTTTACCTTCGTCTGTCCACCGCCAGAACAGTGAATAATGCCGTGAATTACATCAGCATTATAATATTCTAATATACGGTTGATAACGGGAGTGTAAGTCCGTGTTGGAGAGAGAACAAGCTTTCCAGCCTTTAGTCCTTGCCATTCTTCAATCTCTATGGTAAGCGGGAGCTTTCCACAATAAACTAAGTCTGAGGGCAATGCTGGATCATAACTCTCTGGATACTTCTCAGCTAGATACTTCGAGAAAACATCGTGTCGAGCGGAAGTCAATCCGTTGCTGCCTATTCCACTGTTGTAGGAGGACTCAGAATGAGATTTCCCAAAGGAAGCAAGTCCCACAATTAAGTCTCCCGGTTGAATGTTCACCGAAATTATTTCCTTTCTTGGCATTCGAGCTACTACAGTGTTGTCTACGATGATTGTCCGTACTAAATCGCCAACATCTGCCGTTTCACCTCCAGTGGAGGTGATTTCTACTCCCTCTTCTTTGAGAAGGTGTAAAAAACTCTCTGTGCCATTGATTATCTCGGTAAGCACTTCGCTAGGAATGAGTTTTTTATTTCTCCCAATCGTGGAAGAAATTAAAATAGGATACCGAGTGGCACCAATACACGCCAAATCGTCAATATTCATCACGATGGCGTCTTGGGCGATACCTCGCCAAACCGATAGATCGCCGGTTTCTTTCCAATACACATAAGCCAGTGCGGATTTTGTACCAGCACCGTCTGCGTGCATAATGGTACAATATTTTTCATCTCCTCCCAATAAGTCGGGGATGATTTTACAAAAGGCATTTGAAAAAATACCTTTATCGATGTCTTGGATGGCAGTATGCACATCTTCTTTACTTGCAGAAACTCCGCGTTGGGCATAACGCCCTTCTTCTTTTGTATTCATTTTTTTTTAATTAAAAGTTTTATATTAGTAATAATTTTTTAGGAATATTAAATATATATATTTGAAAATCAAGACAAATTTATTATGGGTTAATTAACATTTAAAATGCACACTCAAATGATTATAGATTAGATACTTTAACTTCTAATCAAATCAACAATGAGTGTGCAAAAGAA
>JAITQZ010000112.1 GCA_031288635.1 Candidatus Peribacteria bacterium
CTGCACGTTTTGCATTAGTTGAATTGAATAATGTTCACGAGGAGGGAATTACCTTTGAGCCTATTCATAGAATACTCTTTACCGTAGATGAAGCAACGTTTTTTCGTGAGGCAAAAGCACATTTCGCGAAATTTGGCTCTGAATTAGACATCCAATCTTTCGCTACAAAACAGCAGATTGCGGACTCTCCTGCTTGGGACAATCAAAACGTTCACACCTTTCAAGCTGTCAATGCTAATGGCTACTATCTTTTTACGCTCCACAATCCTCAGCTTAATTTGGAAGTTGGGAATTTGCAACACTTTCTGGATGAGTATCTTTCTATCCACTCAGAGACAAAAATCGACTATGTTCACTGAGCAGAGACCACGGAAATCCTTGGGAAACAGCCGGGGAATATGGGACTCCTTTTACCGGTAATGGATAAATCAGCCTTTTTTACCACTGTGATAAAAGACGGAGCTTTACCGAGAAAGACTTTTTCTATGGGAGAAGCCGAGGAAAAAAGATTTTACTTGGAATGTAGAAAAATTCAGTAAAACTAGTTCTCCTTACACTACATCTATTATTTTCCCATCGCCAGCAAGATTCTCAAGTACAGGTCTTCAACTCTTTTCGCCTGTTCTTTTCCCATTGAAGCGTAATTATCCAATCCAGGAGCTCCATTTATCTCAATGATACTGTATTTTTCTAAGGGCTTGGTAATATCTGCGGTGATTACATCTACTCCACAAAATCTTAGTCCCATATCTTTAGTGATATTTACCGCAAGCTGTTTGAAATCTTCGTGAATTTCCTTGGTAAAATCCTGAGAATCTCCTCCTGTGGAAAGGTTTGCATTATCCAAAAGAGAAATCCTTTCTCCCTCTGGAAGCACGGAATTTAACGTCAGATTTTTTCTTTTTAGAACGGTTTGTATCCTCTCATCAGAAGTATCAATTTCTTCTTCTCTGCCAATCCTCGTGAATGCGTCTTGCTTTTGTATTAGCAGTTCAGCAATAGAATTTTTCCCATTTCCGAGTACATTAAGTGGAATTCTTTGGTAGGCAGATATCACTTCATCATCCAAGACGACAATTCTGTAATCATTCCCTGATTGAAATTCCTCAATTACCATCACGGGGGAAAGTTCAAAAATGCTCTGAGCTTGCTGATAATATTCTTCTTTGGTGTACACTTTGGCAACTCCGACACCTTGACTGAGATTATTGGGTTTAACAACTACAGGAAATCAAAGCTGCTCTACGATATAGTCATATCCATCATCAATAGTCCTTTTAAGTTTCAGGTGTTCGTTTCTTTTCTCACTAAAAAATGTTTGTCCCTTAGGGGTGGAATATCCGTTTTGTTGGAGAAAAAATTTCGCATATCCTTTGTCTTTGGCGATTTCGACCGACCCCAATGCATTAAGATTAAAATTATTTCTTCTAAACAGCATTTTCTTTCCATTGGAGTAAAGAATTTGTCCCACGTATCCAAATTCTGGTTCTAAAACAACTTTTGCTCCAACTTTTGGGGCAAGCTTGGTAATGAGTCTGGTAGCAAAAGGAATCTTCTCATTTAAGATATATATATCCTCACTTTTCAAAGTATCGACCAAAGCATCAGGATAGCCAGCTTTTTCTATAGGTTGACTTTCTTTAGTTGCTGGAATTTCCATAGTTGCATAGCTGAAGAATAAACAGAGAAATAATATTTTTTTACTTCTTAAAATCAACTAAATTTTTTAAGAGTGGGTAAAAAAGGTCTTGTTCGGGAGCAATACTACTCTGCTCATAAGGCTTTTGTGTCGTAAATCCCAAATAAGGGAGATTTCTACCAATAAGGATTGGAGTACTTTCATTCGCCTCTCCCATCAAATAGACCGCCATTGCACTGAGTGCATCAACTACATTAACTTGACTAAATTGCAACACTTTCCCAAAAAGGTCTACTTGTCCCCTTTTATCGATAAGAGGATTGATACCATAAGAGTAAGTACCAATACCAACAACGCCTTTCTTCAAAATTCTGCTGGTACTATCGGTGATAATAATTCAGAGGTCTTGTATCTTGTATTTCTGGGTAAGATATGAGTGCATTTGTTGAGTAATCTCGTTGAGCTGCTTTGGTCGCAAGATGTAGTAGCCATTGGCATTACTTTCGTCAATCCCAGCGGAAGGAATTAGCACCTGGTCTGTAATCGTTAGGTAGATATCTTTATCAGGAACAACATCGCTCACTGTCCAATAATCGGCTTCTTGTTTGATAAGCTCACTTTTTTCAATACTGCTTACGGGAACACATCTTCCCTGATGAATTGCTACCACTTTAGAAGTAATGAAAAGCACATCTCCTTCTTTCAATCCTGGTAAAAATTCATCAAAAATCTGAAAGAGGTCATCTTTTGGTGGTAGAAGGGGTCTGGTTTTAATAGGGAGGAATTGCATAGGGTAATGAAAGATAAAATTTCACTTGATGAAAGTGTACAAATCTTTATTATTTTTGCAAATCAAACATCAATCCTTACCCTTTCCTCTTTGAACTTTTATCTTTCCTCTCTGTTATGCACCTTCATATCATCTCTCTTTTCCCGGAAATCTTTGACTCTTTTCTCTCGACCTCCCTTTTGCAAAAAGCCCAAGAAAAAAAGCTACTCTCTTTCCACTGTATCAACCCAAGAAAATACTGTACTGATAAACATCAGCAAATTGACGACCAAGTTTACGGTGGTGGAGCAGGAATGCTCATCAAAGCACAACCCATTATTGATGCTGTAGAAGAAATTATTAACAATATCACAGAAACATCCCAACACCATAGGAATGCACCGTATGTTGATTACCCGGAGGGTTTTGATATGAAAATCATTTTCCCTAGCCCAAGCGTTGCTACCTTCACCCAAAAACACGCTTACGCCTTCTCAAAGATTCAGCATCTTATTTTCATTTGTGGGAGATATGAAGGCATTGACCATCGCTTTGAGGAATATATGGAAACAAAATATCCGACCGCCTTTCAAAAAATTTCTCTGGGACAATTTGTGCTTTTAGGCGGAGAAGTCGCTACGATGACGATGATTGAGGCGATTACCAGATTGGTTCCGTGAGTCATTAAGGAGTCTGAAAGCCGACAAAATGAAAGCTACAACTTAAAAAGCTGCATGACCAACTTGGAAGAGCCACAATATACCAGACCGGAAGAAGTCTACGGTTTCAAGGTACCCGAAGTCCTGCTGACGGGAAATCAAAAAGGAATTCAAGCTCGAAAAGAAGCACAAACGAAAAACCTCTTGAAAATCTCACCCCAATCCATACATTCTTAGCAAGTAGATTTTTTTGTATTCTTTTTATCCTCTAAACACAAATTTCAATGAAACTCGACGGAAAAGCCATTCAAGCTGCGATAATGCAGTTGGTAGAAGACTATAAATTTGACCCGTATCAGATTTTGGAGATTTCAAAACTTGGTATCAAATCAGGATTTAAGAAGGACTACTCCGAATATAGGAAGTCCGATATCTTAGTGGACATCAAAGATGACGGAACCGTAAAACTCTACAAAGCTACGGAAGTCGTAGAAGAAGTAGAAGACCCCGATACTCAAATCACTCTGGATGAAGCAAAAAACATTAGAAAAGATGTAAAAGTCGGAGAAAAACTGTTAGAAGATGTGACACCTCAATCTCTAGAACTTTCCAGAATTGCCGCTCAAGCAGCTGCTCAAACCATCAAACAAAGTCTGAAAAACATCGAAAGAGAAAAATTTTATGAAAAATTCCAAGACAAAGAAGGAGAACTCTTGAAAGCAAAAGTTGTACGTGTACACGGGGATAGTATCATCCTGGATATTGACCAAACAACCGTTGTATTACCACCAGAAGGGCAAATCCCTAATAGGAGCTATGAGCCCGGAGAAGAGATTTTTGTCTTTTTGAAGAAATTAGGAAAAGATGCTGGCGGAATTGTTTTGGATATCTCTCAGACGAATGGTGAATATATCGGGGCAATCCTCGAAAAAATCGTGCCTGAAGTCGCTGATGGTACTGTAACTATCGAAAAAATCGCCAGAGCTGCGGGGAGAAAAACGAAAGTAGTCGTCAGCAGCAATGATAAAAAAATTGACCCCGTCGGAGTGATGGTGGGGCACAAAGGGGACAGAATTAACACCGTACTTTCTCTCCTCGATGGGGAAAAGGTGGATTTTATTGAGGTAAACAATAATACCATCGAATTTATCAAAGCACTTCTCAAGCCTGCAAACGTAAATAGCATAGAAATTCTCCCTGATGGGAAAAAAGCTATTATTCAGGTGGATGAAAACCAAAAATCCCTCGCCATCGGAAAAGGAGCTTCGAATATCAAACTAGCTTCTCAGCTTTCTGGACTACAATTGGAAATTGTTTAATTATTTGTATTAACTTTAGTCTGCAAAGACCTCTTGAAGATGTAGAGGAGCAAAAAGTTGGAGGTCTTGTATTTTTGTAGTCTGATTCATTTTCATACTACAAAACATCTTTTGATGATAAAAGAGCAGATTATAGTCATATTGTAATAATTTCCTACAATGCGAAGTGTCAGATTTTTCTTGGGTTATTACGAACGTATAGTCATCAAACCCGCTAGAAAAATATGTGGGAAGATGTTTTGTAATCGTATCCACATCGCCAATTTCTACCAGACAATCATTTATTCCCCAATTATGTGGATTATCATTTTGATTAAAGTGAGGACTTCGTTCTCCGGGGAAGATTTCATCTATCCTAGGAACTTGAACGGTATGAGGGAAATGATTGATATACGGATAGGTCATATCAAGAGAGAATCGTCATTTAACAAATAGTTCTCCATTTCCGTTTGGGAAAGAAAGACCTTCATTTGGTTCATAAGAACACCCTATGTCAGCGTCCCCTGAGACAATGATTCTAAAACCATATCCTGTTCCCAAAAGAGCATTATATCGATGTGCTCGACTTACCTCTAAAGGAACATTCGAAACCTTTATACTCGTCTCCGGGAATGCTCAGGAAGTAATATCTGCTCCTTGTATCCTTTTTTCTGTGTAGAAAGACATTTCTAAAAAGTTGTCAATATTTAAGGAATATTCATATCCTGTATCTGCGAATTCTTGTGTTCTAATAGTCCAAGTTCCGGAATAATGTGTTCTTACTGCATCTAAAGAAGTATTTCGAAAAACTCCGGAGAATATTTGAGGTTGTTCTGCTGGATTTTCAGCTAGTTGAGGGAGTGAAGAGCAACCAACTAAAAACAAGACACCTAATATACTCATTATACTATATTTTTGCATAGGATATTTTGCAGAATAAATATATTATTAATACTAGGTATTCACGGCAACAAATCAAGCAATTTTGTCAAAGAAATAGAGTGCTTGTAAACTAGAAGTGGGGATATGATATTTGCCAATAAAAGACGCTATTTGCATTGGAGAATAGATTTCAAATTCCTCGTTGTATTGCACTATGTTATCATTTCAGGAGAGGATTTGAGAGGGTAAAAACTGGAGAGTATACGATTGAGAACTCCCAGAAAATAAAAAAGAAATGGTTCAATTTTTCTGATGAGATAGTGTTATTCCCGTATGTTGACCTAGAAA
>JAITQZ010000113.1 GCA_031288635.1 Candidatus Peribacteria bacterium
TGTCCAAATTGTGAAAGAAATAATTCCGCCATTGATCTTTTTATCCATACATCATCCATATTCTCTTGAGAAAATACTATACAATCTACGATAAAATATACCAAAATAAGTAAAATATGCCTTTTCATATCTATTCTCCTTAATTTATAATAGTAATAAAATATATCTTTATTTTTGTCAATCACTTTAATTTTTAATGAGAAAAATTCAGCACTTTTATTTCGCTTAACGTTCCGGCTGTTTACGACGTTTTGGCCCGCCTATAAATCAATGCGTAGCATTGCGGCGGGCCAAAATGTGGCGGAGAAAAATCGCACAAAGGCCGTAGGCCAACTGCGGTTTTTCGGAGCCCGATCCGCCAAAGGCGGCGAAGCGTAAACAGCCGGAACGTTATGTGCAGTGCCCCCTTTCATCATGGTCTATTTTAATAATTTTCTATCACTACTACCCCCAAGATGTTTTCTTTGTTCAGCCTTTCGTGCTATTTCGATAAATTTTAATTTATTCGGTACAGTAGCTCTCAATTTTTCCTCAAGATCATCTAAATGACCTGAATCTTTTGCTGCCGCTGCCATGATAATATCTAGCAAATCATCTATTCTTTCAACGCCTATTATCATACCTCCAGTAACATTAGCTATCCATGAGAAAAAATTAGATGGATCTAAATAGTTTAATCTTGTCTTGAAATTACCAACATCAATATTTTGTAGTTTCTGTAAATCATATTGGTGGTTATAATGCCCACAAAATACGCTATTAATAGTTATTTGTTGATTAAATAATTTTTGGGTAAGAATAAAGAAATCATACCCTGATGGACAATGATTTACTGGATGTGGACTAGCATCTCCAAAAATCACTACTGAATGAGAATTCGATGCTTTCCAATTCATGTTTTGTAATAAATCATATAATGCATCTTCGACAGCTTCATCAGCATCACCACCATGTCCTGTCGAAGTTGCCTTAATGAAATTTATGAGTTCCTGAGAACTTGAAGTTAATAGATGTATTCTTGTTACATAAGGATCACCGCTTCCATGATCGAGATAAAATATTATGCCTATTTTTAAATTTTCTATAAGAGGAAACAAGTCATTACACAAATCAACGAATTTATTTTTCAAAAGCTGATGATAGCTTGCCATGGATCCTGTCAAATCACCAACCAATACCAAGTCAAGCCCTTTCTCGCTCTCAAAAACATCTTTTTGAGCCGAAACAGATTCCGTTTTTATTATCGAAGCGACCGAAGTTTTTTTATTCAAGTCAAGTTTAGATATACTCTTGGCTTGCTGTCTGCTTTCTACTGTACCCGTTTTTCGAATTGCAGGTAAATTTAACTTGTTTTCTTTTTCGTCCATAATTTCCTCCTAACCTTTACGGGTTCTTCGTTTCTCATCAAATTCTTTACGCTTTTCTTTGTCTCTTAAAATCGCCCATGCCTGATTTATAAGTCGCATCTTTTCTTCAAATTTCTGCCTTTGTGTATCATCCATAGTCTTATCGGGATGATATTGATGCGCCAATTTTCTATATTTTGTCTTTATCTCCTTGTCTGAAGCACCTGGATTTACATCCAGTATTTCATACCAATCAATAAATTCCTCCTCCGCATTCTCTTCTTCGGCAGTTGTTCCGCTGCTTCCCCATTCGTCTAATATCATTAAAAGCAATTCATAGTTTTTACAGGTTGAAAGACCAAAAATGATATTTCTATATGCTTCAGAAAATCCCCATGATTTAATGTTTTTATCTGCATTGTTGATATAATCTTCAATGCTCTCAAGCCATTTATCCACTGAAGCAGGCAATGCATCATTAGTTTCAATATGCTTTTTTATTTGCTGGCATTGCGTTTTAAGTTCTTCAAATGATTTGTCTATTTCAGAAATCGGCGTACTAAAACCCTTGAATGTGCCACTACAGTACTTTTCGTCCAATTCATCAAAATGAGTTTTTATATCTGTTAACGATTTCTTTGCCTGCCTAATCGCCTCCTTAACGACTATTTTTGCCGCTTTTCCATCTTCAGTGTCATCAAAATTAATATTGTCAACAAAATCCTGTACATTATTTATATCTTCAAGTTTTCTGTCATATTCTTCTATTTTTGCATTCAGGGATGATTCTATTTCTTCCCTCTTTGTCTCAAATTCCGCTTCTTTCGCCTTGATTTCATCGTCAATAGTTTTTGCCCGTTCAAAAATAATTTGGGCGGTATTCTCCTTTTCATTAGCTTCATCATTTTTTCTTGCCGCTTCCTTTTCGAGATTAGTGATATTCTCTTTCTGGCCTTCCAAATCATCAAATAGATTTTGATATTTTTCTTTAGTTTCCTCAGATTCTGTTTTTAATATTTCAGCTTCACCATCTCTTTTTTTAACCTGCTTCTCATGTTCTGAAATAGATTGTTCATTTTTCCTAATTTCCGCTTTACGCGCCTCAAGATAAATTTCTTCTTTCCGTGCTTCTTTTTTGCGTTCCTCTATATCATTTTCCGATAGTTTTATCTGATTCTCTCTTTCCAGCAGGAGATTTTCCTTCTCTTTATTTTCCGCGACTAAAATTGTCAGTCTTTCATTCAATTCATAATTTTTCTGGCTTAAATCTGAATTTTGCCGGGCAATTTCAAGAACGCTTTTTTGAGTATCCTTAGTTTCTTCCTGTATTTTTTCGGATCGTTCTATACTATTATTAAGAAGCTGTTGACGCTCTTCTAATATTTGTTCCTTTTTCTTTTTTTTTGTAAAAAATTTTATCACCACCTTGCCCCCTTATTTTTTAAGATAAACGTATGAAAAAATATATAAGTATGCTTAATATAATACAATTCTTATAAAAATGTCAATACATCGCATTGTCCTTCTTTGAAATTGTTGGGGGCATTGCACATAACGTTCCGGCTGTATATGACGTTTTTGCAGCCCGTATATGGGCTTGCGTAGCAAGACCTGGGCTACAAAAATGTGGGTGGAGTGAGCCGTGGGAGTGGAGCGTAGCGGAACGACCTAGGCGAACGGAACCCCGGAGCGACCGAAGGGAGCGGAGCATATACAGACCTGTTATACGATGTTTTT
>JAITQZ010000001.1 GCA_031288635.1 Candidatus Peribacteria bacterium
GAATGCATGGAGATGGAATTCAAGTACAAGACGTATTCTTTCCTACAAGGACGATTACCAGAGCTGAAGTGGGAACGGTCTTGTCTCGTTTGCTTCGAGGCACGAAATATGCTACTCAATTGGGAGATGCTACCTACTATGGTAGACACCTTCAGGCGTTGAAAGAAGCAGGGATTATGAAAATTATCTCTCGTCCTGAGATGATAGAGTTGAGGGGAAATATTTTCGTGTTGTTATTGAGAAGTTTGGAAAAATAGAAAACTCCTTACTTCACAAAAGCATATCAGATTTCTGTATAGCGTTTCTCTCAAATTTCAGCTTCCTTTGTTCAAAATGTTTTTCCACCGTACTTTCTATAAAATTGTTCTCCTTTACTTTTTGGGAGTGTCCAAAGATAAGAAGATTTGTCTCAGATTTTTTCTTGGAATGCTGACCAAAGTAGACTGCCAATCCCTTTTCTTTGGTGATTTGGATGTACGTAAAATGAATAAATTTCATATGCATAGTTGATTCCTTCATCACGAGGAAGGCCTCCGTTAATAAACCCTTGTAATTCGTACTGGCCATTTTCATATACTAGAAAAAATCTGGTATCATTGCTAATGTTATCGGCAACGTTCTGAGTTTTTTCAAGAGTGATTTCTCTACTATCCAGATATGCTTGGTCTATAAGTCCTTGGTAGCCATCTTTTCGTGCTTGGATATTGATGTCTAGGATTTGTCTGGCATCTGCTGGTGTGGCTCGTCTAATGGACATCAGGAAAGGAAAAAAAATAAAAGATTGATTTATTTCAGCTTTTTACATACGTCTCTAAAGGTACAACTTTCGCATTTCTTTTTATTACTGGTTTTGCGGAAGACGAGGAGGTCGAGAGGGAGATTTTTGATAGGGTCTTGGTCTTGGATAAATTGTTTTTGATAGTCTACGTCTTTTTTAAATTTTTCAATGATGTAGTCAATGTCTGTTTGTGAAATAATTCCTCCATGGGTATTCATAGTATTGAGAAATATTTCATAGGTTTCAATTCTGTTTTCGTTTAAGGAGATGATCCCTTTTTTGAGGAGTCTTTTGAGTGCATAGACTTTGAGTTGGTCAGAAATCCCTTCTTTTAGAATATCTTCTTTTCAGGATTTTCGGTCGAGAATGAGATAGTTTGTATCTGCAAAAATTATTCAAAAGTCTGGCGAAGCGAGGACAAGAACCTGTTCTAATCCTGGAATATTGGAAACGTTGACTTTCATCGCTTCAAAGTTTGGTACTCTAGGATATTCTATATAGATAACATTTGCCATTTGGAGATGGTCTTTTATTTTTTCATTCCAAACGCTTTCGATGAAATGGTCAAAATTAGTCAGTACTTTTTCGATGGCGGGTTGGAGTTGGTTGTCAATATTTTCTCCGTAAAAGTGCTCTGAAAGTCAGAATCTTTTGTAAAAATCTGTGGAGTCCGTATAGTCTCTCTCTTTGGAGAGAGTAAATTCGGTTTCCATTTCAGTTCTCATTTGTTCTTTGAAGGTAGTGATGCCTGTGGCAGTGATAGGTTGTCCGATAAGCACTGCTTCTTTGAGGTAGTGGAGGTAGTCGGAGAGAAGGTAGTGAGTTTTTTCACCAATTCGCATTTGTAGGCTTTTTAGTCCCTTGAGAATATGGGCTTGTAGTCGTATTTCTGGGTGGGAGTCTTTGAGAGCGAAAGTATAGTAATTGAGATAATATTTTCTTTCACACCATTCCAAGACGGTAATTCTGGTGTTGGATCGAACGAGTCTTGGTGTAGATTTTTTAGTAGGCTGGTAAGTCATATGTAAGTAAGAAGAGAATAAAGTTAAACGTATGGTTTAATATGTATGATTTTTAGATGAGATTACAAGTAAATTTATGTTTTCCTTTTTGCCCTTGTTTTTCGATGTTTTATCTCTATGATATAAGTATGCAGAAAAGGCAATTTCTTTTTTCTTTGGTTTTTATTTTAATTTTGCTAGGGCTAGACCAGTTTTCTAAGTGGATTTTTTATAATCAGGAAATTGGAGTAGATTTTTTGTTTTTGGAACCGCTTTTTAATACGGGGATTTCTCGATGAATAGCGATGCCAATGGGGGTTGTATTGGGGATTTCTTTGGTGTGTGTTGTGCTGTTTAGTTATTTGTTCGGGAGACGTATGTTTACGATGTGGGAATATGGGCTTTTTCTGGCAGGGGCTTTGGGAAATTTGCGGGATAGGGTGCTGTTGGGAGGAGTGAGGGATTTTATTGCGGTGGGGACTTTCCCGGTGTTTAATTTTGCGGATGCGTTTTTGACGATGGCTGTAATCCTACTATGTATCAGACAAATTTTCTCTTGCAAAACGAAAGTAAAATCGTAAATTTAAGATAAGCCTTTATTTTATAATAGTATATGCAATGACAATCGAAGGAAAAATCCTTTTTATCTCTGAAGAAACGAATGTTGGACAAAAACAGCTACCAAAAATCAGTTTCGTCATCGAGGAGAATTCTGATAGGGAATTCAAAAACTCTTTGATGATTGATCTTTTGGGAGAAAAAACCGACTTGATAAAATCGTACAAAGAAGGAGATATGATAAGAGTATTCCTCAGCTATAGAGCAAGAGAATACGATGGTAGATGGTTTAATAGTATTGGTGCTTGGAAGATCGAATCGTTGGGAGCTGCTCCAAGTGCAAATGATGAACTACCGTTCTAAGGATGTAGGGTAGGAAAAAATCTGAAATAGTGGCTGTAAGGTCTTTGTTTTGGATTTTTTTGAATTTGTGAAATGATTTTTGTATTAAATTTTTGGGCTTAATATGAGAAAATGTGTTGCTTAAACAATATAAATCATTAGATAAGAAGTAATTTATCTAATATAGGAGTTCCGCAAACAATTTCTAAATAAGAGTAAGTCAAGATAGTGACAATTTATTAAGCATATCTTTAGTATAGCAAATAGTATCATTGGTTATACAAGCATACCAACTACTCA
>JAITQZ010000005.1 GCA_031288635.1 Candidatus Peribacteria bacterium
GAACCAGTCGGGGCAGGCTCATTCGGGAGGTTAATCCTGCAAAGAGTTGAGGATACTCGCCTATGGGAGTCCTCGTAAAACAAAGAAGTCTCGCTACTCTGCGAGATGAGAAGTCATAGGAGGCTCGGTAGCTGACAGCTAGTCCTGCGGGAAAGCTACCATACACACTTACACGGATAGGGTTGCCCTGCGGGGATATGCCGTGTTAAGTATGAATGTATCGATGCTGGAAAAGCCAGAATGTAGGTAAAGGGCAGAGGCTACATCTCCTACCGTGTACGTAAATAGAAGGCGTACAAAAATTAATGTCTGGAGAGACAAAAAACACTAAATATTTATATTTTAATTTAAAAAAAAATGATTTCAAAGAAAATAAAAATCATCATCGCAAGATGATGAATGAGAAGTATAGACTTCTCAGTATCTATCATCAAGAATACACTTGATGATGAAAACTTCAAAATTCTCTCTTCTGAGAAGATTGAAGAAATCTTTGTCCCAGAATTCCACTATGCGTGGATAAGAAGGGAACAGGATTTATTATTTGGCGAAGTGGATACTTTCGTCGAAACAGCTAGAAAATTAGCTGATGAATTGATGGGGAAACCAATTCACGCTAATATTTTTGGGACTATACTTCCATACTCTGAAAAGAATGTGGAAGTAGTAAAGAATGCGTTTTTGGAAACGCAAAAAAAGCTGAACTTAGTTTACAATACGTAAATTTAGTTTAGCAATTTTTATTTCTTAACGAAAAAAATGGCAAAAAACAAAAAAACTCTCATCACGAGTAAAGGTGATGGCAAACATTTCTATGCTTACCAGCAATATTGAAAAAGAGAACAGAAAATCTGGGAGTGTGTGAAAATAAAAGGGAGATATTATTTAGCAAAGTTAGTCCTTGGAGAAGGGCTGAAAACTGTAGGGGAACCGTTAATTGATTTTACCTTACTAAAATAACAAGAATGAAAAAAAATCTAAAAATCTGAATAGCAATCTGAATTTGATTGCTATTTGTGGGGGCTGAATATTACATTCCTACCCAGTATGCGGTGGACGCACAAGTAAACATTGATGAACAAATCAGAGTTAACTTGTCTCTCCAATGAGACCTACTAACTTCTATAAATTATTATAGAGGTTTGAAGGACGATTGCTTTAATCAGCTAACACTTAAACAATCGGAAAAATCCATCAATAAGGAAGAGGTATATTGTGATGAGTTTGATGAAATCCTTGACACAAATGACATCCAATTAAAGCAGCTCTACGCTGATATGAAGGAGCTGATAACCTACGAGTATATGACGGTGGGTTTGAAGTAGTGCAGACAAGCACGGTAAAAAATCAGGATCAAAATACGGTCAATAAAGGGTCAATTGACCCTATAGGGGGACAAAAAATCTTCAGACAAGATTGGGGAAAAGATGACCCCAGACAAACATACGTCCAATATGCGTATGAACTCGGAGGGATAGATTTAGTGCTCTTGAACGAGTGCGAAAACTCCAACCGAGATATGTATAGAAAGGCGTGATGAGATGAACCGAGCCGAGGATTTTGTCAGATTTACCGCCCCTTTCATCAAGAAATCGTGGACGACCCACGTTTCCGAAGTGATTGGAGGCGACAAATGCAGCAGTGCGAAATGATGAGAGCCTGAAGGGCTGCTGATGGACTGTTGCGATGAGGTACGAAATTCTATGGGGCGAGCAGAGAAGAGGGAGGAAAATTGTGTCATCAGTACGCAAGAGATAGGTTTTATTTCGAGTAGAAAGATGATTACTTTACTTACCCTAGCATTCGCTCTTTCGGGAGTAAACTTTGAAGAGGTGTACTTCAGAGAGAACTACTTCGAGCGGGTTAGAGAACACGAGCCACTGAGATACAGAGTTGGTGCAGTGCTTTGAACGGGAAATTATCACCCCGCAATAAAGAAGTACGAACCCGAAACGAACAAAACAGACTGCTCGGGGATGGTATTTGGGTATCTGGTACACCTCGGTATCTTCGAAAAGAAAACTGACTTGTGCAAGATAACCAAGTGTACCGAAAATGGCTACTCGGTGAAGTTGAGTAAAATGCTGATTTCACTCTGAACTCCAATCAAAAAGGAAGAGATTAAAAGATGAGATTGGATTTATAGGGAACGAGCAGACGGAACGACTCATATAGCCGTTGCCTGCTATGATGGGAAGCTAGACAGTTTCGACCTGTATAAAGGAAAGAAAGCGGACTGCCGCAACAATTACGGGTATGTGAAGGAAACAATAATCATTCACAACCCGGTACCTTATTTATTTCAAAAAGCAATTGAAGATGAGGAAAACAACAATCAAATCAATATTTCTGATAGCATTTAACGCTATCTCAGCAGCAGTAATGTTTTCCCTCTGGATACAAAATTATTGCTTTCGAAATCACGAGTGATTGTGTTGGTTGGCTTTCGGTATATTTATGGTGAATGTAGCAACTATCAGCTTTTTATTCTCTAATTATCTGAAGTAATGAAAAGTTTTACTTGCTTCGACGAGTATCTCGATTGTATGATGTCGATACCTAATGATTCCGATAAAGTAAGTTTCATTATGGCTATTGCTCAATACTCAAAAGGAGAGATTACTGAGAATCCTTTCTCAATGGAAAATGAACCACTACTCCGATGACTGTTTAAGTGAAATGAGTGAAGGATGAAAAATAGTAAAAATTATTCAGAACAACAAGCAGAAAAATGAAGGAAATGAGGTGAAAAAATGTTAGGGAATGATAATGCAAAAAAGAGTCTAGAACTATCAAAAACAAACAAAACAAACAAAACAAACAAAACAAACGAAGGAGAAGGAGAAGGAGAAGGAGAAGGAGAAGGAGACAAGAATAAAATTAAATGTTTAGATTTTATTTATTTAAAACAAGAAGAAATAGATAAATTAAAAAACACACTAGGAGAAAAAATTTTTTACGACGAAGTTGAAAATCTAAACAACTACATCTGAAGCACTGGGAAAAAATATAAATCCCATTACTATACTCTCCTTCAGCGAGCAAAGAAGAGAGATAAAAAAGATTCCGCCGCCCCGCCGAAAAGAAAGTATCCACCGGGCTATGACCCGAACGCTTTATTTGACACAGTTGAGGACTAATGAATTACGAAGAAATCGAAAAACTACTACTCTCGATGCTGATGAACGAAACCTCGTTGATACTGGAGTGTAGACTTTCTGCAGAGTGCTTTGAGAAAGCGGAGCATAGAAAAATATTTGATGAGATGAAAAAGCAGAAGGAAATAGATATCTTTAAACTTACACAAAAATTTAAAGAATTTACGGATTACATCTTCGAGATTATAGGGTATGTAGTATCTACCTCAAAATACGCTGAATATGAAGACGAGCTAATAGAAAGATACGAACGCAAAAGGATTATGGGAGTTGCGAAAAATGTTGGATTGATGTGTAAAGACGGGGAAGATATCACTAAAATACTAGAAGAAGCCCATAAAATTCAGAACGTGGAAGAGAAAGAGGCAGATATAAAATACATTTTGGCGGATATTGTTGAAGAATTGACAGGAGGAAAAGAAATTGCAAAGTATCCTACAGGCTACCCAAAACTTGATGAAATGCTAGGTGGCTTCACTATTTGACAGCTGAATTTGATTGCAGCAAGACCAAGTGTTGGGAAAACACTCTTTGCTCTCAACCTTGCATTGAAACAAGTACAGATGGGGTTTAAAGTAGCTTTCTTCTCTATGGAAATGGATAATAAGGAAATCGTGCAAAGGATACTTGCTAGGAACTCAGGATTGAGACTTCGAGCATTCAGGAACAAAATTGAGGACAATGAAAAAATGGAGAAAGTAGGCAAAGCGATGGAAGAATTGGAGGTGCAGTTAAAAACATTGTACTTGTTTGATAATATTTACTACAAAAGCAAAATAGAAAGAAAAATCAGACGATTAAAGGCTAAAGTGAATATTGATTTAGTTTACATTGACTACTTGGGGTTAATCAAAGGAAAAGCGAACGAAAACAAATATCAAGTTGTCTCTGAAATCTCCAGAGATTTAAAACAGCTGGCAAGAGAATTGAAGATAACCATTGTATGTTTAGCACAGCTGAACAGGGAAATGGAAAAAAGATGACTTAAAGTACCTATGCTATCCGATTTGAGGGACAGTTGAAGCTTGGAACAGGACGCAGATATTGTGATAATGCCGCATAGAGAATTAGATGAAGATCTAAATAAAATACAAGTTTACATTAGAAAAAACAGAAACTGAAGAGTCTGAGAAA
>JAITQZ010000012.1 GCA_031288635.1 Candidatus Peribacteria bacterium
TGTTATATTTTCTTTGGGCTATCTTTATTCCGGCAAGTAATTGCTCATTATGCGTAACTTCCTCATTTTCTCCTCCCATCACATACACGTATGCCAGAAGTTTTGCCGCTAAATCATCGCTCATCATACTTAATCCTATGCTGTTAAATGCCTCTTCTAATTGCGTCCCTAAATTACTATTATCTCCTCTCATATTATTTTCTTCAATTGTTTCTCGGATAATTCTGAGAATGAAATCTCTTTTTTATTTGATAGATACTTTTTAATTTCTCTACGCAGGTATTTTTTCATGTATCGCAATGGATGAACGGGAAATAGTCGTCCTTCATTAATGCCTGTAAGAATTTCAGATATAAGTTCAATCCACCTGTCCATTACCATATCTTCATTCCGATAATAACGTCTTATTTCTCGCTTTATCTCTTCTTCATATTTAATGAGTTCCCTGTAAATTTCATCTTGGTTGCCAGATAGGATAGCTTGCGAAAATATAATGACTTCTTTATAGTAGGTTGTTTTTTCTATTGATAACTTTTTTTTCCTGATCTGCGCTGCCATATCAGCTACATCATAAACTACAATTTCCTCAACTGATTTTATATTTCCTCTAAAGGTGAACATAATCTTTCTACTTACTTCTGACACATCTATGTTCTTTGATGCACAATATAATAGATGGGCTCCTCTAATTTGTTTCTGTATACCATCATCTCTGACTAATGTGAAACAATCTCCTTTGTGTGTTGAATAATTGAGATTGCGAAGATGCTTTCTTGTATCCTTTCTTATTACTACACAATCCGATGTTATCACATACTTCGAAAACCCTATTATATCATATTCTTCTATTTCATTCATAATTCATAATTCATAATTCATTTCAGTTGTTCCACAGTTCGCTATTTAAATAGGTTTCTGCGTATTTCTTTCGTATACCACCTACGAGCGTACAGAAGTAACGGGGGATGTGATTGTATGCTTTTGCCTGTTCGCCTTCGCTCATTTTATTCCACTTTGCTTCTGTTTTTTTCTTGGACGAACTCAATTTATCATCGTATTTGTTCCAGAATGCCGAAAATGTAATTTCTTCTTTACTCTCTATGATTTCCGTATTGGGTGATGTCAGCAAGTTTTTTACTGTCTCATTAACAGAGAATTTCTGACATGTCCATGCTCTCTGGTTTTCGTTCATTTCCGCATTACGGATGTCTAAAAATACCACATCTTGCTTGTCATCTATCTCTACCAGAACCTCGCCCAAAAATGCCTTACTCCTCAGTATATATTTCTTCATAGCTCATATTTTATTTTTATATCGATTCTCATCGATTTATATCGATTGTTATCGACTTCAGTTAATTCTAATCCCGTATTTCAATTCATAACTATATTAAACCTCATTTTAACCTAATTTTCTAACACATTCAACCTCAGTAGCAAAACAATCCACACAAACATTTAACATCATTACCTCATTATTAATCTTAGTTCCGCATTTTCAATTCATAATTCATAATTCATAATTCATAATTCTTTAAACCACTTTTGATATTGTATTGCATAGTTAGTTTCATTTTGATGTTATGGCTTGAAACACTTTTATTTTCTTTGTCGAAACAACTCTCGTTACTACTTCTATTCCTGCATTTGCCTCTTGAAAGGCGTTTTCCTGAAACTTCCTGTATATTTCGATTTTCTCTTTCACTCCTCCTCCTGTATCTATCACTGCAAATCGCAAATACGATTTGCTGTATTTGCTATTGTCTCTGGATATGCCGGTACTCATCAGTCTTACTATGTAAATATCTGTCCCTTTTTTCATTTTGATTTCCTCCTTTTTTGTTTTTTGTATTTCAATTCATAATTCATAATTCATAATTCTTTAAACCACTTTTGCTAATGATGATATTAATTGGTGAACTCTTATTTTCTTTACGGACACAACTCTGGTAACTATTTTTATGTCTTTACTTTTTTCCTGCATATTTTGCTCAAGACAGTTGCGATAGGCTTCTATCTGTTCATCTATACCACCTCCTTCATCCACGATCCCTACCTTTGCATAGACTCGTGTATAACCTTGTCTATTATCCTCTGACAACCCTGTAGTCATCAGTCTAACTATGTAAATATCTTTCCATTTTTTCATAACTCAAAATATGATTATTTCTCCATTGCGTTCCTGTACGCGCAGGAAGATATAGCCGGCTTCCTGCAATTTGATTACACTCCTTTTTTCCATTTTGTATTTCAATTCATAATTCATAACTCATGACTCATTACTCATAACTCTTTTCTCTCTTCTTTTCCTGTAACGTTCAACTTCGTCATAATAGAAGTCTATATATTTCTTGTCGATTATACAATCCATTGAGGCGGCAGCCTCAGCTGCTGCCTCAATGAACATGTCCGCATAAAAACAGTCCCCGCCTGTCTCTATTAATATCTGATTTATTCTATCCTTATCCATCTTTTTTCAATTCATAATTCATAATTCATAATTCATAATTTCCTCAAGCGTTCGACATTGACAAACACAACCACACGTCTTGATCGTTTTTATCCCGGTACTTTGCCTTTACGAAGGTTGTGGTCTTACGGGGATGGTAGGCTTGTTGTATTTCTGACACTGCTTCTATCAGTTCACTGTCGCCTATTTTGTTGGCTCTATTCGACAGTTCCATCACTCTGTTAGCCTTTAGCAAACCTTCTTTGTTGGGTTTAAGCAAATCGCGGATCATTGCTATCAAATCTTTGCTATTAGATTTCAATTGTTTTTCTAACCAATTATTTACTTTTTCTATCCCGGACGTTGCCTGTTCCATATCCCAACCGTCCACTGTATTATGTCCGATGATAATGGTCTTACTATAATCCGAATTGGAGATACTGTGAGACTGTTGTTTTTTCATTGCCTCGTCTGACATGCCCAATATTTCTTGTTTCAGTTCGAGGATACTGCCGGCGTTTTCAAATATTGTCGATTTCATCTCTCGCAAATCTCTTTCTACTCCCAATAGTTTCCCAAAGAACTTGTTTACAAATTCATTTTGAAGTTCTTTTAAGGCTTCTTTGTTCTCTTCTTTTTGCTGTTTTTTCAGCTTCTTTTCTTCTGCCAATTGCTTCAGCAACTGATCTTTTTCCACTTCTGTTAATTTATTTAAATCCATACTAAACGTTTTTTAAAATTTGTATCCGGAGGGGGAATCGAACCCCTATTGATGCCTGTTCTTACTATAGAACTACTCCGGACAACCAGCCTTGCGGCTACAAACATAAAATAAT
>JAITQZ010000034.1 GCA_031288635.1 Candidatus Peribacteria bacterium
TGCTATACTTCTTTCTATTGCTCATTCCCTTCGAAATACAAGTAAGCATAATTTTTTTCAAAATTATGCTAGCCTTTCTGCTAACTATTGACTTATTTAAATGTACAGTGAACACTTACTTAAAAATCCCTTGACTTTATATATATATTTGTATACTACATCTCTGTTTGGTTGGTCTTTAACAATAATTAAATTATCAAAAAATGTTTGTATGAAAAAGATTTTTGTGGTTCTTCTGCTACAACTCGTGGTTGTAGGAGGAATGGCTCAGCAGAATTCTGCAAGCCATGTTGCTCCCAAAAAAGCAACAGAATGGATTGCCGTGAAAGCGTCGGCAATAGATAGTGTAAGCCTCGCCTACTATACGGCGAAGGGTTTAGTCTCGATGAATGAACCGAAAACCGAAAACAACAATGTTTTTATGGTGGTGAGTTCTTACATTGCGTCTCTGTTGGATGAGACACTTTCGTCTGTCAGTAGGAATGCAAACCAATTCTATGATACTCCCGTTGGCTTTTGGGCTACGTGGGGTGTATTCTACAAGTATGCGGGGTCGGAAGTGATGGAATACTTTCGGGAGATTATCTATTTGTTGGTGATTACGATTTTGTTCGTATGTTATTGGCGGAGGTACTGTATCCCGAGAATGGTTCCCACAGAGGATTTTCGTCAGAAAGTCTCAATTGCCAAAGGAGAGGTGGTTTCATATAAATTGAAACCGACTTTTATTGCTCTTCAATCCATTTTTCTTCTTGTGTATTTTGTTCTGTTTTTTATTGCTATTGTCTTAATCTGTAATTAATTAAGGGAGGAATAAACAATGAAAAAAAAACTAATGTATTTGGTGGTAGTATTAATAACCATCAACCTTTCCGCATTTGCACAGGAACAGATTATTTATCTGCAAAAGGAATATGTTTCGGAGGTAGAGTTTAATGAGTTACGGCGAAAGAACGCAGTTATTGACAAAATTACTGTGTATACCGATGCAAGTCTGGCAGAAAAAATTTCTGCTCTGACAATGGACTGGTCACGGGATGGTATGAATGATTTATTGGAGGATTTCAAGATTTCACCGAATCAGTTCGGTGTTCTTTTGGATACACTTTCTTCGGTTATCATTAAACAGTCGAATGATATTCCCAATACGAAAGTCGGGAAAATTGCTTTGGTGGGTTTTGCGTGGAAACTCGCAGGTCCCACAATAGTTCGATGGATTATCAAAACTTGTATTTGGATATTCTTGTTGTGGTTCTTTATTTGGAGTTATAAAAAGAGTACCTTACCTCGAGTTGTTGCTAATAAGAAAGAGAAAGGAATAATGTTTTGGACTATTAAAGAGAAAGAACACATTTATCCCAAGAATTACTTTTGTAGTGTTTTAAGAGATGTTGATTGCACGGAAATAGACCTTTCACGGATATTTCATATTGTGGGGTTTGTGCTTTTTTTCTTTATGTCACTCTTTCTCTAAAAGATTGACCAAACAAACTTATTAAACACTGATTTTTATTGGTGTTTCTCCCCTGATTACTCAGGGGATTTTTTAATTTATATTCTTGTAAACTAAGTTTCCCTTGTAATTGAAAGGGAAATCCTTATACTACCTCATAATTTTATGACACTTCTTTTCCTATGATTACTTTTTCTTCTTTGGGAATTTCTCCACAAATCCTGACTTCACTTGAAAAAAAAGGTTTTGAACAACCTTCTGCTATTCAACAGGAAGTCATTCCCTTACTCCTTCACGGGAAGCAAAATATTATTGGACAGGCTTCGACGGGAACTGGAAAAACCGCAGCATTTGGAATCCCTCTTTTGGAGACGTTGGAACCTCTGCATTATCCTCAAGCACTTATTCTAGTGCCGACGAGGGAGCTGGCTCTTCAAGTAGCAGAAGAAATCAATTCACTTCAGAGCGATGTTCACCAGAAGCTTTCTATTTTGCCGATTTATGGGGGACAGAATTATGATATCCAAATTCGTGGTTTAAAAAGAGGGGCAGATATTGTTGTGGGGACTCCGTGAAGAATTATTGACCATTTGAATCGTAGAACGTTGAAGTTAGGTCAGATTTCTTATTTGATTTTGGATGAAGCAGATGAAATGCTCAATATGGGATTTATTGAAGATATTGAGAAGATTTTTCAGCAGACAAATGATGATAAAAAAGTGTTGCTCTTCTCTGCGACGATGCCTAGAGCGATTTTGCAAGTAGCGAAAAAATATATGGGAGAATATAAATTAATTGAGGTGAAGACTGCCCAAATGACGACTACCCAAACGACACAGATTTATTTTGAGGTTCGTGAGAGTGATAAGTTTGAGGCACTGTGTAGAATTATTGATTTGGAGCCAGATTTTTATGGGATTGTGTTTTGTAAGACTAAGCTGGACTGTGATTTTGTGACGACTAAGTTGAATGAAAGGGGGTATCAGGCTCAGGGTTTACACGGTGATGTTCAGCAAAGGCAGAGAGAAAAAATTCTGAAGTCCTTTAAGGAACATAGTTCCACGATTTTGGTGGCTACGGATGTAGCGGCGAGAGGAATTGATGTGAATGATATTACTCACGTGATTAACTATTCTTTACCACAAGATACGGAGAGTTATGTGCATAGAGTAGGAAGGACAGGGAGAGCAGGAAAAACGGGGAAAGCTATTACATTTGTGACGCCTCAGGAATACAAGAGAATGGTGATGATTCAGAGAATGACAAAAACCGATATCCAGAAAGCGGCTATTCCTTCAGCTGAAGCAATTATGCAGGCGAGAAGAGGAAAACTGAAAAATGATGTTCAAGCTGTTCTTGCTGGAAAGAAATATCAACAGTATATGGAAGTAGCTCGTTATCTTCTAGACTCTGCTGATGCTGAAGAGGTTGTTGCAGCTTTGTTGAAGCTTAACTATCAGGATGGATTGACTCCAGAGAGTTTTAAGCAGATAGATGCGGTAAGTATTGATACTACGGGGACAACCAGACTTTTTATTGCTTTGGGAAGAAGTCAGGGGCATACTCCTCGTTCTTTAGTGGATTTATTGCAGCAGCAGGCGGGGGTTTCGCCAAGAGATATTGATGACGTTCGTGTGATGGAAGAGTTTTCGTTTGTGACGGTGCCTTTTGCTGATGCGGAAGTGATTTTACAGATCTTTGCTAAGCAGAGAACTGGAGGTAGAAGTTTAGTCAGTAAAGCGAAAGACAAAAAAGCAACGAATTGACCTTCGCAGTATCGTGGAGGAAATGCTTCTCGTGGTGGTCGTGATGGTCGTTCCCAGATGGGAAGACGTGGACGTTAAATGGAAATATTATAACTTGATTTTTCTGCTGAATTTTTCTCGAAATCCTTGTTCGTATTGCTCCAACAGCGGGAGATATTTTGCTACTTCAGTGGAGAAGGCTTTGAGATGTTCATCGCTGTCCTGAATAGTGAAAATTTGATACCCTTTGGGGGTGATGAGGACGATATTGTGGATGGTCTGCTTTTTTGTGTGATATTCAAGGACGAAGCCCGTGAAGGCATTTCGTGGCTGGAATTTCGTGCCGATTTGTATTCAGTTTTCTGTGGTTTTGAGAGCGATAGGGTCGTTGGTTTTTACTAAAAAGAAAAAATATCCTCCTACTAGCATTAGAACCACTATTGCTCCAATGATATTCCCCCAAAAGATTGACCCTATAATTACAACTCCTACTACCAGAAAAAAGATACCATATCGTAATTTGCTTCTTTCAAAGTATTCTCCGTTGTAGGTGGTCAGTTCCATAGAAGTGAGTGGAAAGATAAAAGAGGAAATCACGTCCCGCAGTCCTGCGAGGACGTGACTCTGCAGTTCCGCAGGGGTTCAAAGAGGAAGGTGGTACTTTGAACTTTAGACTTTCCTCTTGAAACTATTTTGAAACTTAGTTGATGGATTTGATAGTGATGTCGAAAATGAGGTCTTTCCCAGCGAGGGCTGAGTTATAGTCAAGGGTGATTTCTTTATCAGTAAGTTTTGTAATGGTTGCAGGGACTCCATCAGGGGTCATAATTTGTATTCCTTCTGAAAATCCTTGGGTATCAATACCTTCAGTAGAAAGGCTTACTACGAGTTGTGGGTTATATTCTCCATATGCTTCTGCAGATGGAATATTTACAGTTTTGGTCTCGTTTACTTTCATTCCGAGGACTGCTTTGTCAAATCCTTTAATCATTTGTCCTGCTCCTGCTGTGAAAGGAAGCCCTTGTGTGTAGTCTCTCTGTTGGTTGTAAGCTCCACAGGCTTTTGCTACACTTTCTACGCTGGTATCAAAAACGCTACCATCTGCTAATCTTCCGATGTAATCTACAACAATTGCGTCGTTTTCTTTGATTTCTCCGCTACCAAGTTCAGCTTTTTTTGCAGTATCTAAATAGTCTTGTATTGCTTGTGGACAGGTCATTGTGGTTTCATTTTCAGGAGGTAAAACGGTTTGTTGGTCAGTACCGGTGGTTGTTTCTGGTTCAACGTTTTTTGGGGTAGTACCGCACGCGGTTAAGAGAAGTGTAGAACTCAGAGTGAGTCCAATGAGAAGTGAATTTTTCATAGGTAATACGTAATAAAAAATAAAAAAAACAGATTATTCTAACAGAGAGCATATTCTTTTGTAGAGAATTTTCAAGGGGAAGTCAGTTTTGTTATGCTCGGTTGGTGATAATTTGGGTTGCGGGGTTGAGCGGGGTAAGGATTTCGACAAAGGTATTTCGTTGATGTCCTAGGTCTACAGGAAATTTTTGTACTTGGTTATCTACTAAAAGATAGAGAAATCCTGATTTTTGATTGATGCTATCAACTACAGCATTTGGCAGGTAATATCACGAGGTTTTGATAGGAAATTGGATTTCGATTACTCCTGAAAGCGGTAGCATTTCGTTGGGTGTTTCGATGGAGAGGGTATAATTTCCTTGTTCGTTTGCTGTTGGGGAACGGGAGATGATTTTTCCTGTGATGGTTTTTTTTGGTGGGGTTTGTTTTGTGTTGTTTTCGGATTTTGTGTTGTTTTCGGATTTTGTATTGTTTTTGGATTTTGTATTGTTTTTGGACAGGGCAAGCCCAGTCCCTACAGTTGTTGGTGAAACGGAATCAATGGTTGTTGTTGTTGAAACGGAATCGACGGTTGTTGTTGGTGAAACGGTGTCGACGGTTGTTGTTGGTGAAACGGTGTCGACGGTTGGTGTTGGTGAAACGGTGTCGATGGTTGTTGTCGTTGAAACGGAATCGACGGTTGTCGTGGGTAAAATGATATCAACCTCTGTGGCAGTGAGTACGGTGAGATATTCTTCAAAGCTGAGCTGGACTTCGATGGTAGGAACTGCTGTATGTGGCAAGAGGGTACATAGTGGGGTTCCTTCTCATACGGTGTCTCCCGCAGAAACAAGAATGTCTGATATTATCCCTGCCAGAGGGGCTCTGATGGTGAGTTTGTTGTAGGTAGTGTAAGCGGTTTCGTAGTCGTTTCTGGTAGTTTGGAGGGAATGTTCCAAATTAGAGAGTTGTGTAGCGTGAGTAGTTTTGAGGAGTTCGTAATCGAGTTTGGCTTTGTCGAGGCGTTGTTCTATCTCGGAGAGAGATTTCAAGAGAGATTGTTTGAGGAGACTGAGAGATTGGTCAATGTTTTCTTGGTTTGGTAAATTTTCTTCTGCTATGGAGGGTTCTTTGGTTGTTTCTGGTTGTGGGTTGTTCAACTCCCCTTCCGTCGCTCCGCTCCTCTCCTCCCCTTGTCAGGGGGAAACGCTATTTGTTGGATCGTTTGTTGGTGTGGTGGTAGTTGGTGTGGTGGTCTGTTGCTGATTGAGGATTTCTTGTAAATCGAGTTCTGTTTGCTTTAACTGCAACTGTAGTTCTGAGATATCTAGTTCAGCTTTTTTTTCTGCTGTAGAAAAGTCAGTGTGTGTTTTGTCATAGAGAGATTGTGTGGAATCTAGGAGCAGTTTGGAGGCTTCAAGAGGAGCGGTATAGAGGCCGAGTTTGTCAGAGAGTTGTAGTAATGGTTGTCCGCCTTTGACGTTTTGACCCGTAGAAAAAGGGATGTTGGTGATAGTCCCATTGAGTTGGGAAGAGACAACTACTGTAGGAAGCTGGATTTTTCCGAGTTTTGAAGTGGTGAGTTGAGCAGAAAGCTCGCTGAGAGGTTTGGTTTCTCGGAGTGTGGAAGGTTGAGGTTTGGAAGCAGAAGTAAAAAATCTGGTTCCAAAAATTGTTCCTAGAATGAGGAGGACGGAGAGTATGAGTATGGGTTTTTTTCGTTGTTTAAATCGTTGCATAAAAATATGTATACATTTTTCCTTGGTAAAGTAAAGCCGAAAAAATGTAAGTGTTCACGGTATAAATAAAGAAGTCAAACTCTTATTTTTCCGTGGAGGTCGTCATTCAGAGGAGAACCAAACTATGTTTCAATGAACTGCATTTGAATGACGAAGGAATCTTTGTAAATAAAGACTGATTTTATCCCTCATTTGCTAGCCTCTCTATGACGGGTCATATGTTTTTAGTAGTTTATATAGAGAAATTGTCCACTTCCTAAGATATTTCTAAAACTGTGAACACTTACAGGAAATTGACTTGAAAAGTTCAGCTTTTTTAGTATGTATAGAGGTAGTGTTGGACAACGATGCATGTTGTTTTCCTTTATTTCTTTACTTTTCTCCTATGAATCTCTCAATTTATGACCAGCAAATGCAGAAAGCTTTAGCCTATCTCGAAAAAGAATTTCAAGGACTCCAAGTCGGACGTGCGAGGACGGGGCTCGTAGAAAATATCAATGTAGAAACGGATTACGGGGCGATGAAAATGAATGCGATTGCTCTGATTACCATTAGCGATAATGCTACTATCAAAATCGAACCGCGAGATAAGGGTAATGCAAAGCATATTTCCAATGCGATTTACGAAGCAAACTTGGGGGTGGGAGTCGATAATCAAGGAAATTTTTTGTTTGTGCGTATTCCGGCATTGACGCAGGAGAGACGCGACCAAATCGCAAAACAAGTTAAAGCGATGGGAGAAGAGACCAAGGCAAATATTAGAAAAATCAGACAAGAAGCAATGAATGAGACGAAATCTGCATTTACCGCTAAAACCATTTCCGAAGACCAGCATAAAGCAAATGAGGCTTCTATAGAGGAGTTGACGAAAAAGACGAATACCAAAATTGATGAACTCGTGAAAAATAAAGTGGATGAAGTGATGAGAGTATAACTTTTATTTTTAGTACCGTTTATTGTGATGACTGCAACTGCTATTTCTGAGATTTTTGTTTCTCCTACTACTTATTTGGAGACAGATTTGACCGTTAATGGTTGGATTCGTACTATTCGTGAGAGCAAGACCTTTGGCTTTATCGAACTGAATGATGGGTCGTATTTCAAAAATTTGCAAATCGTTTTTGATGATACGCTTCCAAATTTTGAGGAAGTTTGCAAATTGGGGATTTCTTCTTCTCTTACTATTGAAGGGAAATTGGTTGAAAGCCCCTGAGCGAAACAGCCTTTTGAACTTAAAGCTTCTAAAATTACCATCGTCTGAACTTCTCCTTCTGATTATCCTTTGCAGAAAAAAGGACATTCAATGGAATATCTCCGCACGATTGCTCATCTCCGCCCGAGGACAAATACCTTTTCTGCAACGTTTCGTGTACGTTCTTTGCTCGCCTATGCGATTCATAAGTATTTCAATGAACACGGATTTATCTATGCTCATACGCCAATTATTACCGCATCTGACGCAGAGGGAGCGGGGCAAATGTTTCAAGTGACGACGTTAGACCTTGACCGTATTGCAAAGGGAACAGCTCAGACTCCTGATTATGATGCTGATTTTTTTGGAAAGCCAGCTTCTTTGACGGTTTCTGGGCAGTTGGAGGGAGAATGTTTTGCGACTGCGTTTGGAAAGATTTATACTTTTTGACCAACGTTCCGTGCGGAAAATTCCAATACTGCTAGGCACGCTTCAGAGTTCCGAATGATTGAGCCGGAAATTGCCTTTGCTGACCTGAAAGATAATATGGATTTAGCGGAAGATTTGTTGAAATTTGTTTTTCAATATGTTCTCGATAATGCTGAGCCTGAACTGGAATTTTTCACGAAATTTATCAATCCAGACGTGAAAGAGAGATTGGTGAAGTTCACCCAATCAGCTTTTTGAAGGATTACCTATACGGAAGTTATTGAGGTGTTGAAAAAAAGCTGAAAGAGTTTTGAGTATCCCGTTGAGTGGGGGATGGATTTGCAAACGGAGCACGAACGTTATATTGCTGAGGGATATTTCAAATGACCGGTTTTTGTGACGGATTATCCAAAGGAAATCAAAGCGTTTTATATGAAATTGAACGATGATGAGAAGACCGTTGCGGCGGTGGATTTGTTGGTGCCGTGAGTGGGAGAATTGCTGGGAGGTTCTCAACGTGAAGATAGATTGGAAGTGTTGAAGCAGAAGATTGTGGATATGGGAGTAGGAGATTTGGAAGATTATTGGTGGTATTTGGAGCTCCGCAAGTATGGAAGTGTGCCTCACGCGTGATTTGGAGTAGGATTTGAGAGGTTGGTGATGTATGTGACAGGAATGGAGAATATTCGTGATGTGTTACCATTTCCGAGGACGCCGAAGAATTGTGAATTTTAAGGTAGAGTAATAAGATTACAGAAGATTAGTCAGAAGATTACAGAAGATTAGTCAGAAGATTACAGAAGATTATGTAAACTAAAAAAACAGCCCTAAACTTGTGGGGCTGTTTCCTTTTATCAATTTGCATTTTTCTCTACCATTTTCTTTCAAAAAGGTAATGATTATACCTGACTAATGGAAATCATTA
>JAITQZ010000048.1 GCA_031288635.1 Candidatus Peribacteria bacterium
TCCTGTCTCATTGTGAGATACTCCTGCTGAAGCGGGACAACTCGCACCATCTCGTTCATATCCTACAGTACAATCGAAACGGCAACCCTCTGTTGCACCCATATAGTAGACAGGAGTAGTTGATGGGGTCCAAATATTGGGTGCCGTCTCCGTCTGCTCTATCGTCAGTGAATCTACGGGAGCTCCGCTCTCATCCACTCGGGTACTCCCTGCTAGGGCTGGGCCGCATCGTGAACCATATTTTACGTTGGGATACAGCGTTGAAGCTCTATGGGAGGTACTTGTAAACACGGCGTACGCTACCGCTCCTATCCCTCCTAAGATGGTGAAGAGTACTAAAGCGATGATGGTTTGTCTGGTGTATTGCATCTGATGTAGTATAGTAGGAAGATAAAATTATTGCTTACTATCGTCTTGAGAATCTATTATATTCAAATATCAGAATTTTGCAAATCTTGAGCCACATTTTTTTTAGAGGTGGTCGTGGTGTCAAAAAACTTTACGAAAGGGGGTAAATAAGGATTTTTTTATTTGCAAATGCAACTCTAAACCCTATACTAGAGGAGAAAACTCCAACAAAAGCAGAAATCCTCTTTAGTTTCTCCCCGAATCCCCAATGAAATTTCCTACTACCCTCAAATCTCGACTGCTGCTACTTTGTAAAATTTTTCTCATAGGGCTTTTGCTTCAATTTTTTTTACAGACGTTTATTACGTTTAAGCTGGGGCGAGATGGGACATTTCGGACTGCGATTTGGATGTGGAAAGAATTTATTTTGCTCTTGCTCTTGGCTGCAGTAGGATATGTAGCGAGTAGTCAGTTGCCAAAGTGGTGGAAAGAGCGAAAAGCTGCCATCTCTCGACGAACGTTTGTCAAACAGCACACATTACTCCAATTTATTCTGCTTTTTCTGATTTCTGGGGTGTTCTTTTTTCTCTTGGCAGTAGTACTCCAGCACGTGGGACTATCTCCTTTTATCCTTTCCGTCAAGTATGATTTGCTGCCGTTTTTCATTTTCGGGTTGGGGATGTGTCTGGGCATCGTGATTTTTACAGAAAAGGACAAGGAACTCTTTCAGCTGTATAAAAAACTGATGGTGCGATGTCTGTGGGGAGGACTCTTTCGGCGGCTTATCGTCTATATGACTCCAAATTTTTTGAGACATTTTGGGTATAACTGGGAAAATTTTGAAGGAACGATTGGGGCTCATCCTCCAGCAGCATATTATACGCTCGTAAAGCCAAATCTCCCCGGTAGCTATGTGAGAAATCAGTTTTTGTTTGAAAGACCGATTAGTTTTGGGTTTTGGTTGATTGCGTTTTTCCCGGTCTTTGTCTTGAGTTGGTTGAGAAAAAAGAATCTCAAAAATCAGATTTTTTACACGATAGGATTTGGTCTTTTGGTTTTTTCTACGCGGTCCAGAGCAGGGATTGCCATTTTTGCGGTGGAAGTAGTTGCTTTGCTCTTGCTCCTCCATCGAAAGGTCTTGAAAAAATGGCTACGAGGAGTGATAGCCTTGGGAGTGCTGAGTCTCGGAGGAATTGGGTATTTAGGTACAAGTTTTTTTGCGAGAGAACATTCCAATACGGGACATTTGGTACTGTTGATGGAAGGATGGAATATCGCGAAAGAGCATCTGTTGATTGGGTGGGGAGCAGGATATTCTGGGCCAGCTTCTCATCAGCTTTGCTATGACGCTCCTGGCAATCCCAGATGTGAGACTCTGCAAGCAGTGAATGAGCAGCATAGTATTACAACGTATGGTTTTAACCCGGAAAATCAGTATCTCCAAATTTTGATGGAATATGGGAGTATTGGGCTACTCTGTTGGGGAGCAATGTTGTGCTGGATACTCCGATATACTGCGAAGATGGTTCGAACGTATCGTAAGAAAGAAAAGTCTGCTTATCAGCAATTTCTCCGACGAAGTTTGATAGGGTTTGGGATCGGATTACTCGGGCTCTGTGGGGAAGGACTCGTCCTGCATAGTTTAGTGGACAGAATGATTGTCTATCCGTTTTTTCTCCTGTATGGACTGGCGTTGGGAAGCTGGGAACGTGTAAAAGATGAGGTGTTCATACCAGAAATAAGTGAACAAAAAAAGAAATCTGCTGCAAAATCAGGAAAGAAAAAAGCTGAGAAAAAAGGGAAATCCAAATCCAAAAAATCTTCAAAGAGAAAGAAAGGAAAGAGGAAATAGTACAAAACTTAAAAAATGGTGTATCAGAAATGTAGTATCTCTTGATTTACCTTCTGTATTAAAAGGATGTTTGCAAAAAAGAGGTCTTTAGCATTTGTAAAACATATACCTATAAAAAATATGAAAAGAAATTTTTTTAATTTGAACCGAGGATGGTATGTCGTCCTCTCAATATTGTGTGTATTCGTTATCGGTGCGACGTTTTTCGTTGCCTGTAATCATAACGAATCTGAGCCCACTCCTGCAGACGATGGAATTGAGTATCCCATTCCTGAGAATGCTGAAGTGATTGTGAGTTTTGTGTTTGTCATACACACTTCCGAAAATAAGGAAATGCTTACAGACAATGGTGATCTTGCGGTTGCCATTAGTGAAAGTGCTAGACCGTTCTACTTACCAAAAGATATTAGACACTATCAGAAGTATTTCGATTTAATTACTGCGAAACGTACTCCAAATATTTTGAAACTTACTATCGGTCAACCTACTGACCAAGGATCTCCCATCCTCAAGGTGGAGGTACCCGATGAAGAAAGTGAAGAATATTTGAAAATGAAGGAGAGGTGGGATAATCGTGAGGTAGAAGAAACCCTTGCAACTTCGGAAAATGAAGGAATCGAGTATCCCATTCCTGAGAATGCAGAGGTAACGATAGACCAAGCAGGGATTATCAGGAATGATAATGAAGATTTGGTTATTGGTATTGGTGTGCGTCCAAGTGCATATTATTTACCTAAAGATATTAAAGGCTATCAACAGTATTATCGTCTTTTGGAGACTACTGGAGGTAGTGTTAATATTTTAAAATTAACCATTGGATATGCAACTGACAAAGGAAAACCTATTGTTAAAGTTGAGCTCCCCAATGGAGAAGAAATAAGGCTATGGCATGAGTTGCACACAGAAGACAATTTGACAGAAGATATACAGCGAGTATTTGAAAGCTAAAGAAAGATGGGATAATATTGAAGTTGTGAGAATAGAACCTAAAGCAACAACGTCTGCTTTTCTGCACGGCATATTCAAGGTCTCCTTGGATATGCTTTTTTTATAAGCCTTATAAATTCACTCTAAAAATTTCATAACTGACGCTACCTTTTGCTACTGCGTCTTTTACCATCTTTTCGTTTCTATTGAGTGTGGAGCTTCAGCTTTTTATTTCTAGTAAGATGATTTGTTTCAGTTCTCCACTGGCCAAGCCATCAAAGACGAGATAATCAATCCCTTTTCCGATAAAGACGAGGTCTTTGCAGTCATACGGGAAACCCGGCAATGCAGGAGCGACTTTTTCATTCACATCGCCCAAAATGACGCTTCTGGCTTGTTTGGTGGAGTGTTTTCTGGCCGCCTGGATTGCTCAGCGGAGGGCAAGCTTTGCGAAAAGGTAGCCAATGATGGCTCAGAGGAGGATGCCAAGCAGCAAGGGAAGAAGGTGTGTTTCAGGCATAGGAAAGAGAACTGATAAAGGGAGGAAGATCACTTTTAGCATACAGATTTCATTTCAAAATGCAAAAAGAGCTGATTGGGGAAAGAAAACTTCCCTTATCAGCTCTTGGAGAGGTGGCCTAAGCAACTGGAGAGATGTCTTCCAGAGCTTTTTTAATCTTTTTCTTTTCTAGCTCTGGTGTAGAACAAGCAACCTTTGTGGAAAATCGCCTGCCTTTTTGTTGGGTGTAATACTTCTTGCGATGTTCACCCCCACCTGTAATATCAACTTCTACGACATCGCCATCACTTAGGCCAACGCCTTGACGCGATAATTTAACACACTCTGATGGGAGATATCCAATCCCCTCCAGAGCTCGAGTTTCTTTTTCAGTCATTTTTTTTAATTTTTTTTATTAAACTTTTATTTTTTTTCCCTTTCTTTATGAAATGGCAATTTAGAATGTACAGATATATATATCTAAAGTCAAGCCGAAATGCAAAAAAAATCTGTTTTTTAGAAATATTTGTAGGAATTCCCACTACTGTCCAAATAAAAATTTTTGGGCAAAAGAAAATCCGAGCGTTTAGCTTGGATTTCCTCTAAAATGCTGTTTATTGGACAGCATAAATCCTTATAAATGAAATCGACCAAGAT
>JAITQZ010000098.1 GCA_031288635.1 Candidatus Peribacteria bacterium
CATTAGATATAAGGAGACAAGCATTACAATTATATTTAGAGTGATTAGGGTTTCACTGAATAGGACGTTTTTTGTGATTTAGTGATGTATGTATATTAAAATGGATAAGAGAGTTTTGAGAAATAGTAAAAGGATTACACGAGCTGAGAAATAAAAATATGCAAGTAGAAATAATGGAACTTGATGAAATGCGACATTGGGTAAAAAAAAAGAGAATAAGGTCTGGGTATGGACAGCTGTTGGGAGAGAAGGCCAAGGGATTATTGATTTTACCCTATGAAATCGCGGAACACAGACAGGAAAAAGATTATGGGAAAAAATAAAAGACATACCAGTATTGTGAGCATATTTTACAGACGATCGAGATGCATATAAAGAATTTCTACCAGAATTTATGCATTTTTCAAGTAAGTCAGGAACATATACCGTAGAAGCATTGAATAATGTAATAAGACACTATCTAGCAAGATTTCATAGGAAAACCCATTGTTATTCACATTCTATAGAGATGGTTGAGTATTCTATTTTATTACTCATTTACAAAGATATTTTATTATCTATGCTTTGCTAGCGATACCCTTTCTGCCATTCCAAAGTTGTACAAGATGTGGAGAATAAAAAAACAATTGAAGAAGCTTAGTTGAGAGCTTCTTTTTAATAATCAAATACATACGTAATCGGTCATCTGTTTTCACTACTCACGTGCATTTCGGCTCAGAATTCTCCTGTCTGCAACTTCCATCCTGCTGCTAATGCCTCTTCGATGAAAAAATCATAAATCCTTTTCGCCTCTTTGAATGGTGCAGAGCCGGTGAATTCCATTGAAGTGCCTTTGTGGTTGGTGCCGTACACCGTGAAATTGGAGATGAGGAGGACTTCGCCTTTGATGTCGTTGAGGGATTGGTCAATGCTTTTTTCCCCTTCGAGAAATCTGATTGTTGGCAATTTGCGGACGATTTTTTCGATTTTTTCGGGATAGTCGGTCATATCGGAGGTGGAAATTCAGAGATAAATGACTACTCCCCTTCCAATAGATTTGATTAAATCCTCGTGTTCAGGCAGGCGAACTGAAGCGGAATGGACAGATTGGATAATGAGACGCATTATTTTTTCTTGGTAGTTCTAAAAACATAGTGCCAAATCAATAGCAGCGGAATAAACAGCTTTTTGAAGGTGGGTTTTATCCAGAAAAGTGCAGGAAAGTCTTTGAAAAGAGAAGTCAAAAGCTGATTAAATCTATTCTGCGTTTTGTCTTTCTGGAAAGGGTATGTAAAGATGTCGCGAAGAAAGTCGAGCATTGAGATAGTAGGGGGATAAAGACCTTCTTTAATTTATGAATTAGAAAAAGAAAGTAAAGCTGAAATGGAAAAGAAAGTGTTGCATTTCTTTCTTAAATTGATAAGAAAAAATAATGAAAAGATTCCTCAACAAAACAATCATCCTTATCTTTTGCAGCTTTATTCTACTCTATTTTGCAGGGATTTTCGGCGTACAATTTTTAATTACTCAAGGATATACCAACGTAGAATCTGCTGAAATAGTTCTGCCGAATGTCCCTGAGAATATCTTAACGGGAGAAATTGTGGACATTTCAAACTTGAAGCTTCCGATTTCTTCCCGTATTCCCAAAGCATTAACAGAAGTATATAGCTATTTGGAAGCATATCCAGACGATAAATAAGAGGTTGAACAAGCGTATTTCTATCTTAATCCCGACGGGGATAACCCAAACCGACGACCTTCAGGACACGATGGACTTAATTTTATTGTGGAGGGACTAGATACTAGGAAAGAGTGGCTGAAAGCACTGAAAGTCTATTCAATAGTCTTGGACGTTGACCCTGATTTGGTGTATGCTTGTGTTTTAGGAGAACAAATAAGAATTGCTAGCCAACCACTCAGAGAAATCGTAAAAGAAATGATAAGACTTTGAACTCCAACCCTTTTCCGTAGCGATTATGTATCACTAGGTATTGCAGGGATTAAGCTTTATACAGCAACTTTGATTAGAAAAGATGCTATCAAATACAGCTATGGAGCAGATCTACAAGATGATCAAATTACTGAACAAAGTCTGGAATATGACGATGATTTTAATGCAAAATACGCTACCTACCTCGTAAAGACTATTCTCACCAGACGAGAACAGGCAGACATTGATATTTCTAATAATCCAGGAGTGGTTTGTACTCTTTATAATATGGGAAACCATCCTAACAAACAACCACACGCCAATCCAAAAATTGGAGGGAGTGTCATTTGGATTGATGACCATAAATACGTTTACGGTGGTATTTCTCTAGCAATGTATCGATACTTAAAAATCTATCATTAAAATATTATTTCTACTTCTTCAATGCATCCAAGCCTTTTCTCAACAAATTTTTCCCAGCTCAGAGAATTTTTTTTGCAATATTGACTCCTGTGCCAACGGTACCAGACGCAAGAATTGCTCAGCTTCTAACAATTTTTCCTCCGATATTGGAGAGCTCGGAGAGTGGTCTGGCGGGTTGCATCACTCCCCCGTCGGGTTTAGGTTTGCTTCGGACGTTGACGAGGTCGGAGGAGGTTTTCATAATGTCGCCAACTGCTCCCGTAGCGAGTCCCATCGTGTCTGTAGCCAGCGTCTTTACCCCTTCTATACTTGTAGAAGTTAAAGCCCCTAGCTTGGAAATTGCTTTTGTAGGCTGAAAAAGTTTTCACGGTTCTGCCATCACTTCACCAACGTTTTGCACAAGACTGCTGCCGAATTGGCTAACTTCTTCCACCAAGGTTTTCCCGGTTTCAACACTTTCCTTTGCAAGGTCGTTCAAAGGAGCGGTCGCTTGGAATATCGAAGAAGCACCTGATGAAAAGCTAGTATTCGTTTCATTGACCTGAACAGGGGTTTCGATGGAATCTGGTGGAGATGGGATGGGATTAGTCATCAAGGAGAGAAAAGAGGAAAGTTAAAAGTTGAAAGATTAAAGTTCAATGTTCGAAGAGAAGAAGGGGGATACGTCGTTAATGCGTTTGAAGCATTTATTGTTGTACTGATGGATTGATCAGATTTTTAGCTTTGAGTTCTCTGATGAGATAGTCGGTATCATTAGCGATATTCACGGCACTATTGAGGTCAATAATACCCTTGCTGGCGAGGTAAACGATATGGTCTTCTAGCAACTGCATTCCCACGTTTCTGCTAGCATAAATGGTATTATTCAGCTGATTGAGTTTATTTTCTCTGATGATGTTTTCGACTGCGGTACTAGTCAAGAGGATTTCTTGGACAGGAACCATTCCTCCTCAGATTTTTTTCGCAAGTTTTTGTACGATAATTGCAGACATCGTATCAGAAAGCTGTTCTCTGACGTGAGGTTGTTCATTCGCAGGGAACATAGAAATAATTTTATTCACGGTTTGTTCAGCAGACCTAGCGTGAATAGTAGTAAGCACAAGGTGTCCGGTTTCCGCTAAGGCAATAGCATTTCTAATGCCCTCAGAATCTCTGGCTTCCCCAAAAAGGATGATGTCGGGACGCTGCCTTAGTGCATACTTCATTGCAGAAGCGAAAGAAATGATGTCTTTTCCCAACTGTTTTTGTTCAATGAGGGCTTTTTTGGGAGTAAAGATGTATTCAATCGGGTCTTCGAGGGTAATGATGTGCTTTTGCTTGGTCATATTCACTTCTTCGAGCATTGCTGCGAGGGTGGTAGATTTTCCTGAACCGGTAGGTCCCGCCACGAAGATAATTCAGCTAGTTTTTTGCATTAACTGTCTGAAAACAGGCGGAAGGGCGAGGTCGTCAAGGGTTGGGACTTTCTCTGCAAAAAGTCTGAAAACAATCATCACGTGTCCAGACTGCTGAGAAACGTTAATCCTAAATCTCCTATTGTGAGCAATATACCCAATATCCACGCTCATATTTTCTTCAAAGAGTTTTCTATCCGTCTCATCCATTAGGGCAGAAGCAATCCCCTTGAGCATTTCATCAGAAAACTTATCGAGTCCGACTAGTCTGTAAATTTCATCATTGACTCTTAAAGCCGGTTCTTCGTTGAACGTAAAATAGGAATCTGATGCTGCATAATCAATATGTATCTTGAGCAAATAATGCAGATATTCTCTTGGGTCGTTCAGATGAGGATTTTCAAAAGTCATAGAAAATACGGGGAGAAGTAAAACCTTTTTGGAAAATATAGTCAATTTGAGCAGGAAAGCAAGCGTTTTGTTTTCGTAAGTGTTCACGGTATAAATAAAAAAGTCAAACTCTTATTTTTCCGTGGAGGTCGTCATTCAGAGGAGAACCAAACTATGTTTCAATGAACTGCATTTGAACGACGAAAGAATCTTTGTAAATAAAAATTTATTTTATCCCTCAAAGGAACACTTGTCTACAAAGATTCTTCACTACCCCGCAAGGACTGCGGGGCGTTCAGAATTACGAGCCCCTAAAAAGGGTCTCGATTCCCTAGCCTCTCTATGACGGGTCATATGTTTTTAGTAGTTTATATAGAGAGAAACTTTCCACTTCTTAAGATATTTCTAAAATAGTGAACACTTACTTGTTTTCCTCTTGATTTTTGCTAGGAATTATGTATGGCTAGAGTGGAAACAAATTAAAAAAAACTGATATGAAACAAAAAGTATTTTCACGGATTTGGCGTATCTTTTGGATTTGCATTAGCTGGGTGTTCGGTCTTTTTGGGCTTGGACTCAGTGGGTATTATTTTTTTCTTTATACTTTCGGAGATGGTCAAAATCTCTGGTTGGCTGGGTATGCTCTAATCTTTCTTGTGGTTTTTTATGAACTACTTAAACAGCTTATATCTTTTTCTTTTGCTGATAGAAACAAGAGAGGGGAACGGAAAGACTTGTAAAAACAATCATTTCTTATGCGGAATTGGTTGTTTTTTATTGACTTTAATTTTCTTTTCTGTATATTACCATTACTTTATTTCCTCTGAAACGATGAATATTACTCTCCGTACAGGAGCGATAATTGGAATGATGGCTCTCTTTCCGTTGCAAGAGGGAATCTTTCCAAATGTAAAAGCACAAGACACTCTTTTTCAGACGTTGACAGTACTTCCTCGTGATACTACTAATAATCAGAAAGAAAAAGCTGAAAATCAACAAGCTATCGCAAAGAGTATGGCAAATGCTTTGGGGGATTTTTTTGTGCAAGAAGTGAAAGATTTTACCTTGAGTCCGAAACATATTGCCATTTTGAAAGATAGCCTTGAAAAATATTTTTTTATACATCCTATTTTTTCTGTGAAAGAACATCAGATTTTTTGTACCTTGGATGAACAGCAATCAAAAGCGATTTACGAGCATTTTCTCCCCATTTTACTTCCGATGGTTGAAGAAGATGCTTCGCTACGACAACAGATAAAGATTAAAGTAGGACTTGCCTTGGGAGGGAAAAAACTTATTTCGCGAGACCATACGAAAGCTTCCTTTTGTAATAAAAATCTGGAAGCGGGAAAAAATACTTTTATAGATGATATAGGAGGAGCTTTTCAGAAAGTAAATCAAGAACTCGAAAAAGGATACAATGCAGAAATGATGACGGTTGGCGACTATTTCGATTTGATGATGAGCATTTTTCCTAATCCAGCATTTCAAAATTGGATTAAGACACTCCCCTCTTCTAAGCTCCCGTTGCCCTTAAGTAAGATTTCCTATGATGAGAAAAATGACCTCGTTACGCGACATTAGGTACTGGATATTGAGCACAAAAAGCTTTCACCTCTTCACGTAATGCGGAGAGTTTTTTTTCGTCCGAACGATGGAGGATTGCTTGGTGGATGAAGGATGCGATGTGTTTGGTTCAGCTTTCTTCTACTCCTCTGGTGGTCATTGCAGACATACCAATACGGAGTCAGGAAGGTCTAAACGGCGGGTTTGTGTCGTCAGGAATGGTGGATTTAGAGGTAGAAATTCAGATAGTATCCAAGGTAGCTTCTAGGACTGCTCCATCTAATCCCGTCTCGGAGAAATCAACGATAACCATATGATTATCTGTTCCTCCTGTGATAAGTTTGTAGCCAGCATTAATCAGTTCAGAAGCGAGGATTTGGGCATTTGCTAAGGTCTGTTTCGCATAGTCAAGGAAAGAAGAAGTCTGAGCTTCAGCCAGAGCCACAGCAATCCCGGCAATAGTATTCATATGTGGTCAGCCTTGCATTCCTGGAAAGACGGCTCTATCAATTCTGGTGGGGAGATTTTCAATGGTATCTGCAGGTTTTTTTAGCGGACTGGAAACGATACCCTTTGATAACAGCAAAGCTCCCCTCGGTCAACGAAGTGACTTATGGGTCGTTGTCATTACTGCGTGGAATCCGTAATCGAAAGGATTTTTGAGCAGTCCTGCAGCTACAAAACCTCCAATGTGGGAAATATCTGCATATAAGATGGCTCCGCTTTCTTTTCCTATTTCTGCAAATTTTTCGTACTCCAACTCTCTCGGATATGCTGAAAATCCTGCGAGAATGACTTTTGGTTTCAGTTTTGTAGTTAAAGAGCGGACTTGGGAGAAGTCGATTTTTCCATCTGGAAGGGTTTTATACCTCTGGAAATTGAAAATTTTGGAAAAAAAGGTAATTGGTGCCCCGTGGGTCAGATGTCCTCCGTGGGTTAAGTCCATTCCCAGAATGGTATCGCCTGGTTCCATCACTGCGGCATAAAACGCTAAATTGGCAGCTGCTCACGAAAGGGCTTGGACATTGGCGTGATCGGAGTGGAACAGCGTTTTTGCTCTTTGAATGGCAAGTGTTTCGATGATGTCGGTGTTTTCCTGCCCGCCGTAATAGCGTTTTCCGGGGTAGCCTTCGGAATATTTATTAGCAAATACTGAAGCCTGAGCCTCCAAGACTGCACAGGATTGGTAATTTTCGCTGGCGATAAGTTCCATTCCTTCGCGTTGGCGGGTTTGCTCGTTTTGGATGGCGGTTCGAGTTTGGGGGTCGATGGTAGGGAGAGAGGTTGGCATTAGGGGGAGGGTAATTTTGGATAAAAAGGCTTGATTTTTGATTTTTTTTGAGGATACTAGGATGGTGAAAGTAAATCCTCATACGTAGGGGTTCCGGAGGTTCCCTGTCTCGATCCCTATTCTGTTAGGGTAGCGTGCGTATGAGGTTTTTCTTTTAGATAATTTTTTCACTTATATTAATGTTCATCCATATATACTGCATCATTCCACAAGAAATAAAGATATTTATTTGTATGTTTCTTTCTATCATTTTCAACAAAAAAGACCCTCTGCACTAAAAAATCTCACAAAAAACTTGCAAAAATGAAAAAATTAACTATCATTATTTTATCTGTATTCGTAGAAGCTGTTTATCCTTCTCGAATCGCTTTTTATTCTTTATACTATACAAAAATGAAAAAAACTATTTATGGACTTCTTTTCGGACTCGTTGCACTTTTGGGAGTTGGAAGCGTTGTACCTGCTTTAGCTACTACTGCAACTGATTGGGCTAATCCTGGAGGATTTGGAGAAAATAATAAAACAGGATTTTGAGAGGGAACTAATCAACAATCCAAACTTCTGGACACTGTTAAAAAATTCATTAACTGGATGCTCGGAATGTTGGCTACAATCGCTTTAGTTATCTGTCTTTATGCTGGATTTTTGATGGTGACAGCTGCTGGTGATGATGCTAAATACAAAAAAGGTATGGGTATCTTGAAACAAGCTGGAATTGGTCTGGTAATTATCGGGTTATCTTGGTTAATCGTTAGTGTGGTTTTCTGGTTGATTAGTACGATGTCATCTACTACTTAATGTTTATTCTTTTTAATTACATTCAATGAAAAGACTTTTTTACTCCTTGGTGCTCATTTTAGGACTAGGAGCTGCATATTCTCCTCTCGTGTTGGCAGGTTTTGGTAGTGTTGATCACGTATCAAATATTAATGTCATCGGTACTTCTGGAGCAGTTGCTGGTGGAAGTAGTCAACTTCTGGATACGGTTAAAAACTTCATTAACCGAATGCTTGGAATGCTGGCAACTATTGCTTTAGTTATCTGCCTCTGGGCAGGATTTCAAATGGTAACGGCTGCTGGCGATGATGGGAAGTACAAAAAAGGAATGACCATTTTGAAACAAGCAGGAATGGGACTGGTGATTATCGGATTGGCTTGGTCAATTGTCAGTGTAGTCTTTTGGTTGGTCTCAGCAATGCAGTAGTCTGATTTCAAGAGAACACCAACAAATATAAGTCAGTTCTTCTGTGGAGGAGCTGATTTTTTTCACTTTTTTTCATTTTTACTTGACTTTAGATATATATATCTGTATAGTAGAGAGTATAGTAACAAAAAGTTAAATTAAAATTATGCAAAAAATGAAAAGTATTGTAAAATTTGTGGTGGTTGTAATCCTTGTGCTGGTTGCAATCAACTTATTGGGGGCTATCCCAATACTAGGAACGATCGTAAAGTTTGCTATCGTAGTAGCCCTAATAGTTTGGGCAATATCGAAGTGGGATACCATCGTAGAATGGATAAACAAAACCTTCCCTGGTGCAGGCACACCAGAGGAATAAAAAGGTAGTTGCCTAAGAAATAAAAACGTAATAGAAATGAATTTAAAAAAAGTACTGAAAGAAATTGGTATCCCCGAAGAACAGATATCCAAAATAGAGACTGTTGTCAATGGAGGGATTGAGATTGTGAATGGGGCTACGGCTAAAGTTCGCGATGATGTAAAAGTCTTAATGAAGTCTGTAAAGGCTGCGGAAGAGAAAAAAGAACAGCAAATTAAGAATGCTAAAACTGCAGCAGAACAAGAGGCTCAACAGACAGAGAAAGAGGCTGTTAAAAAATTCTTCCAAGGCTATACTGATTCTGTAGTAGCAGGAACAAAAGAAGTCGCGTCAGAAGCTAGGAAAATCGTAAATCAAGGGAAAGATTGCGTTGAATCTGTTCTTGAGACAGTGAAATCTGAGGTGAAGAAGATTAATGAAAACCCTGAGGTAGTAGCTGCCACCGAAAAAGGGAAGAATGTATGGAACTCTGGAAAAGAATTCTGCGAGAAAGGTGTATAAAGTCTTGTAGACCTTAAGCATCAGAGTAAAATCAATTCCGCAAAAAATGCCCTCAGAAAACGGGTTATTGGGGTAGCTTTGCAGGCGGGATTTACCGCTGAGCAAGCTGAGGAACTGGCTGAAGTGTACTTTTCGGAAGACAGTGCACTGACTGATGTTCTTGCTATCTTCAACCTAGACGGGAGGTTGGAAGTTTATCAAGAAATTTCAGCAGACCAATTAAATTTATTCTTCTCCTCTTTGTATGGAAATTATCAAAGAAATACAAAGTTTGGAACAGAACAAGCGTGGGAGCTTGTAAAACAAAAAGTGAAGCTCTTTATCTAAGAGTCTTCACCATCAATTGTAGAAAGGATCAGCAACACTGGTCCTTTTTTCGTTATCTTCAAAGCACATTAAATCACTCTATGTACTTCTTCAATGGTTGTCATTCCTTGTAAGACTTTTAAAATTCCGTCTTCTTGCATTGTAATGAAGCCGTTTGCTCTGGCTTTGGCGAAGATTTCAAAATCTGTCCCTTGGTCAACAATCAGCTTTCTAATTTCATCAGTAATTTCTAGCAATTCCAAAATGGCAATTCTACCCAAATATCCAGTGTGATTACATTGTTCGCAACCATTTGCTTGGGCGACATCTCCTTCATAGACGGGCATAAGGATGTTTCCACCATTGCCGAGGGTTTCCAGGGTTTTTTTGATTTCAGCATCTTCTGCATAGCCGGCTGCTCTTTTGGTAGAACAATGTGGGCAGACTTTACGGACTAATCTCTGTCCGAGTATCAGCTGTAAAGCCGGAGCAAGCAAGTAGGGTTTCACGTCCATCGAAATCAGCCTTCCAAGGGTTGCGATAGCACTATTGGTATGGAGGGTTGTGAAAACGAGATGTCCCGTCAAGGCAGCATTGATGGAGATTTCCGCGGTTTCTGGAGACCTGGTTTCTCCCACGAGGATAATGTCTGGGTCGTGACGGAGGATAGCTTTTAAGCCTGTTTCGTAGTCATAGTCTTTGGTGTAATCAATCTGTGACTGGAAAATTCACGGCATTTCGTATTCAATCGGATCTTCGAGAGTGATAATTTTATTTTTCCCGGTATTTAATGCGTTGAGCAGGGTGTAAATGGTCGTTGTCTTTCCGGAACCGGTAGGTCCTGTGATGATGACAATTCCCGTAGTTTTGGCACTGTATCTTTTGATGATTTCATAGTCTTTATCGGTAAATCAGATTTCTTGGAAGCTGGAAACGCTTTTTTCTTTGTCGAGGAACCTAATTACGGTCGACTCGGTGAGCAAGCCAGGCATAAAATTGACTCTGGCATCGACTTTCTTTTTTTCACCTTGAGGAGAGGTGGCTTCAAAGCCGAAACGTCCGTCCTGAGGAAGGTAATCAATATTCATTTTGACTCCAGAAATGAATTTTAGTTTCTGCAGGTACTTTCGGAAGTCTTTAGGGTAGAAGCTGATTACATCTTGGAGAATTCCGTCCAGTCTCAGACGAAGTACTATTTTTTCTCCTTCTGGTTGCAAATGCAGGTCTGAGGCTCCAGATTGGAAAGAGAGACGAACAATTTCCAAAATAAATTCTCCCGGGTCCATCGTTGCTCTTTTTTCGTAGAATTGCTGGATGATTTTAATGGCTGATTTTCCTTCGGCTTGCTGCTGCGTGGTGCGTTCCTGCTGCTTTTTCTCCTCTTGTTTGGATAAATCATCGTACCAAGACAGAGCGTGGAGGAACCCTTCAATAGAAGTGTAGAAGATTTTTGGTTTTAACCCTTGGGCAGTGAGCTGTTTGGTAATTTTTTGGAGGCCTTCAGGGTAGTTATTGGTTGTCAGGATATATACGAAATGTTCTGTATCCTTGTAGTAAATCACGGTCTGGATTTTCTCAGCGGTTTCTTTAGGGATTTTTTGTAATTGGGAAAAATCCACCTGTAAGGCTTGGACATCATTGAGTTCGAGAATCGTATTGATAAGTGGAGTGGCCATTCGTTTTTCAGAGGTTCAAAATAAAGTTTACTCATCTTAATTATACTCAGAAAGGAAAAAAAAACAAAAAAAAGCTGAGATTTTTTCTTATTTGTAAAAAAATAGCATTGGAAAAAGGAAAAAAGATTAGGCACTATACCTAATTCTTTTTTATTTTATATACTAAACAGTCTTGGAAATCTGTAATTCATACACATTAAATATGGGTTATAAGCTATGTATTCATAGAATCAGTACAGAATCTTAAGTAGGTTTAGTATAAAAGATACTTACGCTTGCAATATTTGTTCGTTGTTTTCTCAAAAAGAAACAAATGGCATTGGAAGCAGTTTTAAGAAGCCGAACAAATGTCTTGCAATGTCTCTTGAAAAAATCACGAAATTCTAGCAAGATTACATAGAAAAACTCATTGTTATACTAAATATGCATATATGTTGTACTATTCAATTCTTCTCTTAATGTATATTAATGTTATTGCTAGTATCTTTAATTAGCAATCCTATTTTTTTTTATAGTTCATATTGTTTACATTCCAAACAAGCGATTTAGTCCCTATATTACTATCACAACCATATTCTATCTTTGTTTTGTAAAACTTCTAGTACCACTAGTCTGGATACAATATCCATCAACACTTACTTTTCACTTATATACCGTTACCCCAAACCGTCCCAAAGTGTCTTTCCCTCCATATGATAATGGTGACCCCGTTAGACAATCTCCACCTACTAGTACTGATGAATGAACAGCCTTCCAACATACATTAAAGCGATAATGTCCTCGCAATGCATCGCAATATCATAAACCAAAATCGTTTACTAGATCCCAACGGGCAATACTTGAATAACCTGAAGGACATTCAGGAGTATGATCATGACATTCTCATGGAAGTTCTATACTTACGGAAGTCCATATATTAGAAACCATATTGGGTTCATAATTTGCCGTAATGCTTGCATCACCCGCTCCAAAGGTAAAATTCACTGGATTCGCAGTAGTAGAAGAAAGTGTTCATGGTCAAGATTTACTTCGAGAAGTAAAGTGAAAGCCTTTAGGTTGCCAAGGTACTGGAATATTTATCTTTATTTCACCAGCTCTTCAGGTATGTGTGTATCCTGAATTAGGGATAGTTCAATTTTCGTCATCATAACCCCCATATACCATGAGCGTATAAGTTTCCTGCTTTGCACAGGCTCCATTCTGCAAAGTATATTCTGCATTACACGTATACTCACATTTAGCACTTCCACACGAACTTACTAGTGTTCTATTGGTATTAGCAGTGAGTTCAGTATTATCTTCTGGACATAAAGTTGCATTATCTGGTGCTACTCCTTGGCAACTATAACACGCTATGCCACCTAAATTATCTATCAACGTGTCCCACATCTCTTTGGTTAATTGGTTATTGTGCTTTTCTGATTTTAAACTACTCCGATCAAATGAAACTTGTCATGCCAATTCTACATCTATATAATCTAACATTGAGTTTCGCATTGTAGCTGTAAGTTTATTTTCATTCTGATCAGATTTTAGACTTTCCAAAGAAGAAATCCCCCAAATTCCTATTACTCATAACATTAAAACGGAAAGAAAAATCATAGCACTAATTATCGGTTTTACCAGTAGATTTTTGAAACCAGAAAGTTTTTGTTTCATCGTGATACAGAAAAGAATAAAACATCCTTAAGCGAAGGGCGACAAAAATTAAACCAACACCAACCTTTGAGAATACTTATACTTATATATATATATCAAGAAATCAAGGGAAAATTATGTTTATTTACCTCTCTTTTTAACTTCAAAAATGCATATTTCCTGAAAAAAGCATTTTTACTACGGCTCGCAAGCGTTGCATTAACT
>JAITQZ010000115.1 GCA_031288635.1 Candidatus Peribacteria bacterium
AAAAAGGAAAGATATGTAGGGACACCGCAGTACTGCGGTGTCCACTAACATCACACCAGATGTTGAAACGAACATCACACCAGATGTTGAAAGTAGGGATACCGCAGTACTGCGGTATCCGAACTACACCAGATACAGAAGGAAGTTGAATGATTTGAAGATATGAATAGTATAAGCATCTGATAGAAGTTTTCAAGGTAAATAAAAAAATCCCATAACTCAGAAAGTCAATAATAGTTTGCTTGCTTTTGGATACAGCTTTTTTATACTACTTACGTAGTTTATTCTCATTTATCATCCTATGCAAGCTCTTCGCAATTTCTGTATCATTGCTCACATTGACCACGGAAAATCCACTCTCGCCGATAGAATGCTCGAAATTACCGGTACCGTCCGCAAACTGGAACACAATCAGGTTCTAGACCGTATGGATATTGAGCAGGAACGTGGGATTACTATCAAACTCACTCCTGCAAGAATGCATCGAAAAGGCTATGAATTAAATCTGATTGATACCCCAGGGCACGTGGATTTTCAGTATGAAGTTTCTCGTTCACTCGCCGCAGTGGAAGGAGCTATTTTGCTTATTGATGCTTCTCAGGGCATTCAGGCTCAGACATTATCTACGCTGTATCAAGCAATGGACCAAGGATTGGAGATTATCCCGGTACTGAATAAGATTGATTTGCCTGCGGCGAATCCGGACAGAGTAGCCACAGAAATTGAAAATGTCATTGGACTCTCCAAAGAAGAAATTATTTGTGTATCGGGGAAGACGGGAGAAAATGTAGACCACGTATTAGATGCAATTATTGAGCGTATTCCTAGTCCAGCAGAACATAAAAAACGTTATCCTCAGAAATTTCAGATTCCGTGATAATGCACTATGCGATAGTTCCACATCCTAAGCAAACTTCTCCGTCATAAGCGACAAAAATCTGACCAGGAGCCACCGCTCGCTGAGGTTCGGCGAAGGTGACCTTCATCGCATTGTCTGGAAGTGCTTCGAGATGGCAGGGAACAGGAGGATTTTGGCGATAGCGGATTTTCCCGGTGATGGGAACGGTTTCGTTGTTTGGGCAAGGGTATTCGTTATTTGGACACCGCAGTACTGCGGTGTCTGGACAGGTTCAAGACCTGTCCCTACATATAATATTGGGCATGATATTGGGGGAGATTCGGTGCCAGTCCTTGGCAATTAGTGTTTTTGTCTGTAATGCTTCACTGTCTTTGTCAGTAACGTAAAGGATATTATGTTCAATATCAATGCGATATACATAGGCTTTGAAATTCAGACCAAGACCGTGCTTTTGCCCAATGGTGTAAAAATAGGCTCCGGGATGTTTACCGACAACCTTTCCCTCCAACGTGATGATCTCCCCTTCTTTTTTGGGAAATCTCTGCAACAGAAATTCTCTAATCGGGATATTTCCGATGAAGCAGAGCCCTTGACTGTCTTTTCTCTCGGCATTTGGTAATCAGAATTCTTTGGCTAATACTCTGACTTGGGGTTTGGTGAGTTCACCCAGTGGGAACAGAGAATGAGAAAGCTGAAACTGGTTGAGTCCTGCGAGGAAATAGGATTGGTCTTTGTGGTGGTCGATTCCTCTTTTTAGAGAAAATCCCCCCTTCCCCCCTTTACAAAAGGGGGTTGTGATGCGGGCGTAGTGTCCTGTTGCGATGTTATTGAAGCCGAGGTCTAAGGCTTTTTGCAGAAAGACATCGAATTTGATGAGGCTATTGCATAGAACGTCAGGATTTGGGGTAATGCCTTTTTCATAGCCAGCGAAGATGTAGTCAATGATACGTTCTTGATATTCCTGTTGTAAGTCGAAAGAAAGCAGTTCAATTCACAGATGGTCTGCGACTTGGATGGCGGCTTCGGCATCTTTGTAGGTGGTGCAGTTGCCTTTGTCGGAAACATAGTTTTTCATAAAACCGCCGACAACTTCATAGCCAGATTCCAAAAGGAGAGCAGCAGTGACAGCACTATCTACCCCTCAGGAAAGTCAGACTAAAATTTTTTCTTTTTTCATAAGAGAAAGTATAGGGATTTGCTTTTGATTTTCTAGTGAAGCATTATTTCAACGCTGCTCCATTTACTACTTGGGTCTGTAATGCTCCAAGGGCTTCAAAGTCAGCTTTTTCTCCTGCTTCCACAGACAGAGGAATTCCTGGGTACAAGGGGTACAGTCTCAAATGCAGATGAGGAACTGCTAATCCTTCTGCTACTACTGCCACGCGGGCAACTCCGAGTCCTTTTTTCAGGAGATTGACTACTTCACGAGCTGCTTGTAAATACTTTTCATAAAAGCCTTTTTCCTCAACCAGGAAGAGGTCAGAGTCATAATGTTTTTTGGGAATTACTAACGTTTGTCCCTGGGTATTGGGGAAAATATCGAAAAAGGCGAGAAAGTTTTCATCTTCTCGGATTTTGAAAGCAGGAGAGGTGCCAGCTGCGATGTTGCAAAAGAGACAGTCAGTCATTAGTAAAGCAGTAAAGGATAAAGTAGGTAAAGTTTACATATCCAGCTGAGAAAAGCAAATCAAAAATTTGGGCTTGATTTTAGATATATATATGGGTATATTATTTGCAAAATAGAAATATTAAAAATAGAAATAAACATAGAGAAAAATGAAAAGAGAAAAGTATTTAAGCTGGGAAGAATCGTTTATGCTAATCGCAATAATTTCTTCCCTACGAAGCAAAGACCCCTCAAAAAGAGTAGGTGCTTGCATTGTGAACTCTGAGAATGTTATTGTCGGAACTGGATACAATGGGTTACCCCGAGGATTTAATGACGATGAATTCCCGTGGGAAAAAAGTGATGACTTTAAAAAAAGTCGAAATAGCTACGTAGTTCATAGTGAGGAAAATGCCATTGCTAATGCTCGTGGAGAATTGAAAGAGTGCAAGATGTATGTAACGCTCTTTCCTTGCAATGAATGTGCTAAGCTCATTGTACAAAAGCGTATCGAAAAAGTCATCTATTTATCGGCGTCAAATATGCATAATGCATATGTACCAGTGGCTCTAGAAATTCTCCAAAAAGGTGGAGTGGAAGTAGAAAAATCTAGCATCAATGCGGAAGAGCTTTTAGGTGAGTTCCCAAAGATGATGGAAGAACTCCTTAGAAAAGATTTGTCTTTGATTTGAAACATTTTACAACTCGCCCCTGTTTACAGGGCGAGTTTGTTTTTTATAGAGAAAGTGCGTGTTTTAACATACTATACTCCACGAACAACAGTAAAATTGCGATAATTGCCAAAATACCTTGAATAAGCCAAAGATACATCACGATCGTGTATTCTTTCATCCCTTTGTACTCTAAATAGTGATGAAAGGGAGCAATGGGAAACAGCTTTTTTTTCCAGATTTTTTTTCGGGTCATTTGGAGGCCACTACTCCCGAGTTCAGCGATGAACAGCAGAAAAATAATCAGAAAAGGAACAATGATACCAATTCTCATATTGAGTAAATATAAGGTTCCCGAGATAATTCCGCCGAGTGCGAAGGCTCCACTGTCTCCCATAAAGACTTTTGCAGGATTTATATTGAAAAACATAAATGCTCATAGAATAGCTACACAGACCCCGAGAACGGTGGTTGCAATATAGGTCTGATTGAGGAGGGTCGCAACGGCAAACACCACAAGGACACACGCAACGGCTCCTCCTGCCAAGCCGTCTAATCCATCGGTAATATTGATAGCATTTACAATCAAGATAGTTGCGAAAAAAGTCAAAATCGGTGAAAATATTCAGATGGAAATTTTCCCTGCAAAAGGTCGGAGATTAATATAGTCTACTCCGAGTTTTACGTAAAACCAATACGCAATCGCCGCAGAAAAAAGTATCATTCCTACCATTTTAGCTCTGATACTCAGTCCTTTAATTTTTCCGATGTTTTTGATATTGAGAATATCGTCAATCAGCCCAATCACTCCCATACTAAAAAATCAGAATAAAATAATATAGGTTTCCTGCTTATTTCGGAGGGAATTGGTAATAATCCCCCAGTGCTGAAGGAGCAGGGAAACGAGAATCATCACCAGCATTACCAACAAGAAAAGACCGCCTCCCATCGTGGGAGTTCCTGCTTTATGTTGATGGAGTTTAATGAAAATCTCGGATTTTTCCCCTGTGGCAGTATTGTCGCGAATGGTCTTTCAGGCTTTTCGTTTCTGGAGTAATTTAATATAGAGCGGATACAGCACCAACGCTAGAATAAACGTAATGAGTGTAAAGCTCAAAATTGCAGTAAGCTGAATAAGCATTCAATTAAAAAAAAATAAAAAAAATTCTGAAGACTATTGTATACTTTCTAGGGAAGAATTACAAGAGAAAATTGTAGCAAAGTTTTTTTCGATCAGATTTTCTAGGTCTGATGAAGAGAGTGCGAGCACTTCTGAAGCTTTTTGGTAGACCTCCTTCACGTAAGCAGGGACATTTTTTTGTCCACGAAGCGTTTGTGGTGGGAGAAAAGGAGCGTCTGTTTCCAGCAGAATATGTTGCTGATGAGCAGCTAATAAGCTTTCTCTGGTTTTCTGAGCATTAGGATATGAAAGGACATTTGTGAAGCCAAATCGCACGTGAGGGAAAAGCTTTTCTATTTTGTGAATTTCTGCAGCTCCATAGCCTCGGCAATGAAAATAGAGGTGTAAGTCCGTGAATGGTTGAAGCACTTCCAACGTCTCTTCAAAGCCATCTCTGGAATGAATGACCAAAGGAAGCTGAAGTTTGTGGGCAAGCTCTGCGTGAAGTTTGAAAAGTTCCTGTTGATGGGGCAGATTTGCTTTTTCTGTGGTGTGTAAGTCAATTCCACATTCTCCGATAGCGATGATTTCATTGGGATGAGTAAGATATTGCTGTGCTAGTTCGTCCATCAGAGCGGAAAAATCTGAGTTGGCAATATCGTGTGCATCTTCGGGATGGAAGCCCACAGTTGCTTTCACGATGAGTTCTGGGAAAAGGGTTTTTGCTTCTTGAGCAATCAGAATTCCTTTCTGATTATAGTCGCTATGAGCTCCTGCATTTACAAGTATTTTTCCTCCAGCATTTTGGAAATCGGTAAGATGGGTTTTTCGGTCAATGAAGAGGTCTTGAAGGTTGAGATGGGTATGTGCGTCGATAAGCATACGATAAGGGAAAAAATAAATCTGTATCCAATGTACGGATAGCGAGAGAAAAAGCAATCGTTCTTTATCATTGTAGCCCCAAGATGAAATCTTGGGGCTGCTTTTCCCTATTAGTAGTGCTTGTTAGTTTATACAAAGGTTTGCCGTTTCTGGACTAACCTTTTTTGGTAAACAGATTTTTATTCCTCCTTTTTATCTTGCATCTCATAAAACTCTAATATATCTCCTTCAACAATTTTCTTTCCGACTTTTACTTTCATTCCACAGTCTTCTCCGGCTAGGACTTCTTTAACTTGGTCTTTGTTTCTCTGGAGAGAAAGGATTTCTCCGTTGGTGATAATCTCTTCTCCTCTGTGGACACGGAATTTGAGTTTGTTTTTCACTTTTCCGTCGATGACCATTCCCCCAATCGTCATTTCTCTGGTCTCGGTAAAGAAGATTGCGAGGACATTCAGCTGTCCGACTACGACTTCTTCTTGTTCGATTTCTATCATTCCTTGGAGGAGGTTGGAAAGGTAATCGGTAAGTTCGTAGATAATATCGAATGATTTGATTTCTACTTTCTGCTGTTCCGCTTTCTTTTTGAGGACACTATTAATACTGACATTAAACCCAATTAAGAGGGATTTAGAAACCTGAGCGAGAGAGACGTCGCTCTCTGAGAAATGTCCTACGTCTTTATGTATGATTTTGATGACGACATTTTTTGGTAAAGAGAGCCCTTGTACAGCTTGGATTAATGCTTCTAGACTTGAAGCACCTTCTGCTTTCAAAATCAGTCTGAGTTCAGAAATTTTGGTTCCTCCTGAAGCTTTGAGTTGAGCTAAGAATTCTTGGACGGCACCTTCTGCAGATGTTCCTTTTTCTTGGGATTGGATGGCTGCGACTTTATTTTGAGCTTCTTTTTCGTTGTTTACTACTTCAACGATTCTCCCTGCTTCGGGTAAATCCGGAAATCCCAAAATCTGTACTGGCTCTCCACCAACAACTTTTTGTACTGGTTGTCCTTTTCGGTTTTGCATCCTTTTCACTTTTCCGTAGGTATTGTAGGCAAGCACGATATTTCCCATTTGCAAGGTTCCCGTCAGGACGATAACACTGGCTACGACTCCTTGTTTTGGGTCTTTGTAGCTATCTACGATGACTCCTACTGCGGCACGGTGAGGATTGTATTTGAGTTCAAGCATTTCGGATTGGAGCAAGACTTGTTCCAAAAGTTTGTCAATCCCCTCCCCTGTTTTGGAAGAAATCCCGATAATGGGCGTTTCTCCTCCCCATTCTTCGGGAGTCAATCCTTGGGCGGCGATGTCTGCTACGATTTGGTCAGTCTTTTTTCCGGGTTTATCAATTTTGGTAATGGCGATAATGATTGGCACGCCAGCAGCCTTTGCGTGATTGATGGATTCAACGGTTTGAGGCATCACGGAGTCGTCTGCTGCGACCACGATGATGGCGATATTAGTCAGTTTTGCACCTCTGGCACGGAGGGACGTAAACAGCTCGTGTCCTGGGGTATCGATGAAGGTGATTTTCTTTCCCCCATAGTCTACTACAGAGGCTCCGATAGATTGGGTAATCCCTCCGGCTTCTCCTTCGGCGACTCCGGTGTTTCTGAGGTAGTCAAGCAGGGAAGTTTTTCCGTGGTCTACGTGTCCCATTACGGTGACTACCGGAGCTCTCTCGAACAGGACAGGGGCTTCTTTATCGAGGTCGAGAATTTTTTGAAGGTCGCCACTCATAAAGCTCTCCATATCCAGCTGTTTTTCGTTCTTTTTTACTTCTACATTAAAGTCTGCACCAATGAGCATCGCCGTATCGAAATCGATGGAAGAATTGATTCCCGTCATAATTTTATTTTCCATCAGCTTTTTCAAGATTTCTGGAAGAGGGACTCCCATTTTTTCAGAAAATTCTTTTACGGAGATTTTTTCGTCCATAACAAGTTCTGATTTTTTTACGAGATTGGTGGAAGTTGTAGCTTGTTTCTCAGTTTTCTTTATCTGGTCCAAATGCTGCACTTGTCTCTCATTTTCGTTGCGAGAGGGTTTCCCTTTGTCTTTGTTTGGACGTTTGGATGAAGTATCTCTCGCAGCAGGGGTGGCACCTTTGGCACGTGCTGCATCAAAAATATCAGAAGAGGAGACTCCTTTTTCTTTGGCGGTATAGGTTCACTGTTCGATAGTAATGTTTCCACCGGGTTTTTTGGGTTTTCCGCTGGCACGTTCGCTGCGGGAAGGTTTCCCTTCTTTTCTGGCTTGTTCGCGTTTTTCGTTTACATTACGAGATGCGATATCAAAGAGGTCGATTTTTGAAGTGGTAATAGGCTCCGTTTTTCCAAAGTATTCGTCCAAATCAATTTTTTCCTCCTCTTTTTCTGCTTGTTTTCCAAAGCCGAGTCCTGACAGAAATCCTCCACCACCAAAACCTCAAAGTTCGTCAGATTTGAGCACTTTTTCGGTATCAGCTGTTTTTTGGGGAGGCTGACTTGTCTTTTTCAGGAGATTCTTTGGGAGTTGGTCAGCCATTTTTTGGATTTTGGCTAAATTTGCTTCAGAAATAGGCACTTTATCTGAGAGGGTTTTCCCTAAAGCTTTTTCATACAGCTGAGCGAAAAGCTCCTTATCGACTCCTACTTGACGGATTGCATCTAAAATACTTGGCATACAGGATAAAGAAAAAAATTAAAAAAACTGATTTTATATGCGTTATATGTAGGGATTTTGCTAGGGAATGCAAGGGGAAAAGTGAAACTTAGAAATTTCTGAAGATTTCGTGAAGCTGTTTCTTTTTTGATTCAGCTTCTTGCTTTTCTTGTACGAGTTTTTCTAACTCGGTAAGGTGCGTCTCAAAAAGAAATCAGAATTTATTGAGTTTATCGAAGACACCGTTGGCTTCAGTATTTTTCTGGTTAAATTGATAGAGCAACATTTCATCCACGAGGATGTCTAGACGCTGTTTAGCGGTATCATAAGACCATTGCAAGAGATGTTCGTCTTCTTCGTCGCCTTGGGTTTCCACTTTTTTGATGAAGAGGTCGAGGTGGTCAATCTCGTCTTCGATAAGATATACGAAATACTCTATTAGAGTGGTTTCCGTTTTGTTTCCGATAATTTTAAAGCTGCTTTTATCCTCTGAGAGTGCAAAGATGGCTCTAGCGGTATCGGTAAGCGAGAGAAACTTGTCGAAGAGGGTGTTTCCTGTTTTTGGGATTGGTGTGGTTTCTAGAGCGTCTTCCTCCTCTGATACAGGTGGCAATGCTGGTTCAGCGTTGGGGATTTCTGATTTGTTTTCGTCCTCATTATTTTCGTCAGAAAAATCAAGAGAAATTTCTTCTTCGTAAGGTTCTTGTGTGGACACTGGGATGATTTTTTCGTTTCCTGATACAGGAGTACCCTCTGTTTCTGAGGTAGTTTCTGTTGAGGTGGTTTCCTGTTGAGTATTGTTGCTAGCGTGAACCATAGGGATTTCCTCTGTATTTTCACCATCTCCGAAGGGGTCAAAATCAGCGAACTCCTCTGTAGCAACAGGTTTGCTTTGAGGCGGGTCTGCTGGAAGCTGTGGCTCAAAGGTGAGGGGTTCTTCGTTGGATTGGACAGGGAATTCAAAATTATTCGGGTCGTTAAAATTTACTTCTCCGCCGAAAATCGTCTTTTTAGGGGGTTGGGCAGCAGAAGCTGGTGCTTGTCAATTAGTGATTGGGGTACTTTGGTCGGCCATTGTAGCAAGAGGAAAAACTAAAGTTAAATTTTTCTTTTTAAGTATACTCGGAAAGAGAAAAAAAGCAAATTTTTGGAGAGATTTTTCAAGGATTTTTTGGTTGACAGACCCCCCGGCACTTCGTGCCATCCCTCCCGCAGTTCTGTGGGACTTCACTTCGTCCCGCCTTAGCAGGGGGGAACGCTACAAAAGTATAGCGTGATGAAGTGATAGTAGCACTTCCCCCTGAGAAGGGGGAGGGAAGAGGACGTAGGGACGCGTCATTAACGCTGCTGAATCCGACGGAAGGGGGTTTGTCAGCACAAAACCATTTTCCCGCTTTTACGTTTGCAATGACAAAGAAAATGATTATTCTTACTTCCTCTTGAAAATCTTTCGTGAATCTATATATTTACTTTCAGTACTTCTCCAAGTGTTGGGGATGGGAAACGCTTTGTCAGTATCCTTTCGTTTGGGCTGTCAACCATACCAAGGGCTTCTACTGATTTTACTTTTTATTTTTATTTGTGAAACAATGGCACACAAAAAAGCCGCCGGTTCGGCGAAAAACCTGAGGGATTCACAGCCAAAATATCGTGGAGTCAAACTTTTTGGAGGACAGAAAGCTCTCGCAGGAAATATTATCATCAGACAAAAAGGATCTCAATATGTTGCAGGACAAAATACCTATCTCGGAGCAGATTTTACGATTCACGCTACTCTGGATGGAATTGTTAGCTTTAAAAAGAAGAACTTTAAAAGATTCGATGGGAGAACGTATTTAAAAACCGTAGTAGAAGTTTTAGCTGCTAGCACTGTAGCTCCTGTGAAGAAACAAGAAAAAGCTGAGAAAAAAGCTGAACCAACACCCGTTGCAGAGAAAAAACCTGCAGAAGTCAGCGAAAAAACTCCAAAAGCAGAAAAAGCTGAAGCTCCAGCAAAAAAGTGAAGCGAAACAAAAGCTCACAGCACTGCAGAACCTGTAGCTAAGAAAGCTCCTGTGAAAAAGGAACCTACAGAAAAAGCACCAAAAGCAGAAGAAAAAGCACCAAAAGCAGAAAAAAAAGCTCCTGCAAAGAAAGCAACTAAAAAAGAAGAATAATCTGTATTCTTTTCTCTTTTATCTCTTATCTCATTGCAAATGACTATCAGTCCAAGAAATAAAATTTCCAAGATGAAGACCCATCGCAGGCATTCTACTTGGAAAACTATCAATCTCAAAAAGTTGACCAGCACGTATAAAACGACCAGATGTGCAAACTGTGGAGCGAACAAATTAGCTCATAGGGTTTGTCCTGTATGTGGCTACTACAAAGGAAAACAAGTGATTACCATTAAAACGAAATCTAAGGAAACCGTAGTAGACGCTTAATGCGTTATTTATCGAAATGGTCTATAGAGACCCAAGGTGAATATCGTGATGAAGGAGCCGATCGCCGCTATTCGGAAGATCAGCTTTTTCATTTTCTTTTGAGAGGTAGCTACTGCTGCTCGTTGTTCGGGAGTGGCAACGGGTCTTCTGAGGAGGAGTTCTACTTTGCCAACGTTTTCTTTGATGAGGGAGATATTTTGGAGATATTCGAAATTTCCGCTTTTGAACATTTCTTTCATCATTGCCAGATGGGGGTCTCCTCCGAGTGCTTTTTTAGAGATGTGAGCAGCATATTGTGTTTTTGCCAAGGAATAGATAATTTCATCTATCTGCTGCACAAGTCCCTTTTTCGCTACTTCCAATTTTTTGAGGAGACGACGATGCAGAGGCAGAAAAAGGATAAAAACCAGCAGTTCGATAATGATGAGCAGAACAATTAAGGTAGCTCAGATTTTTTCTGTTCCTGTGAATCGTGCTACTTTGGTGATGAGCCAAGAGTTGCTGAAGAGTTCTCGGGCGTGGTTGAGTTCTCGGAGGATGTCGATTCGCAGTTGTTGCATAGTGATGAAAAGAGAATAAATCGTCTTTCACTGTACGAAAAATGGAGAAAGTTTCAAGCAGATTTTTTTACGGTAAGTTTTTAGTTATCTTTTGTACGATTTTATGATACTTTTCTCTTGATTTTAAGACAGAATTCTTTAATTATATTTTTATATTGCTTTTATTATTAAACAAAAACTACGATGTTTAGCTCTACAAAGAAAGTTTTATGGCTAATTGCTGGAGTGATTTTAGCAGGAGGAGTAAGTATATATATATCGGCAGAAGAGATATTTCTGTCTCCTAATCTAGCGAATCCTATCCAAAAGATTCAAAAAATTATGTTTGTGGATCCTGTTGGAAACGGAGGCACGTGGAAAACTACCGGACAAGTAGAAGTGACTGCTAGGAGCAATAGGGTGACCATCAATGGATCTCTAGTAACTAATGTGGAAAATGGAAATAGTGTTTGAGGGACTGGTCTTAAAAATTCTTCTCTGCTGGGAGGGGTAGGCAACAAGTTTCCTACAGCGGTAGTTGGAAGTGCTATCGTAGGTGGAAAAAATAATGAAATAAAATCTGATACTGCTACGATTTTGGGAGGAGATGGAAATAGCATTGATACTAGTAGTGTCAGGTCTACGATTATTGGAGGACAGAGGAATAAGATTTCTACTGGGAATAGTACCATTATTGGAGGAAGTAATAATGCGATCTGAAGTGTTAACGCTGTCATTTTGGGAGGGAATGGAAATCAAGTAAATGGAGCAAACTCTTTGGCAGGAGGAGGTGGAGCAATCGTAGGAGGAGAAGGGACGTTTGCTTGGAGTGATGGCTCTTTTTCTGTCTCTAAGGAACATCTCTTTGCAGTAAACGCGAATAATGGAGTAGCCGTTAGCACTGGTAGCCCAAATACTATAGCCGCATTGACCATTAATGGAGATTTGAGGATCCAACAATATACTAGTGATACTTCATCATGTAATGATAAGACTCTAGGGACGATAAAATCAGTAGTAGCGAGTGGCAACCAGCTGTGTGCTTGTTTCTGTGATGGGAATGGGTGGCAAGCTGTTTTGGATACTCCAAAGTGTGTAAAAGCGTGTCCTGATCCTAGAAATAATCTTACACTTCAGTGCAATACTGCCTTGTGGGCTGCAACTAGTGAGAGTGACTATAAACATAAATTTGAGCCGGCGTGGACGGGAGAGATTCTCACGGGAACCGTAGGATGTCTGACAGGGTGAACTCTCTCTGGATTCGTTTTACCACAATTTTCGTATAAATATGATGGAAGTTCTAATGGATTCGGAACATCTTATTTTTATCGAACTTGTGTACAACCAGACAAAGCTGAGAAAGTGAGCTGTAACGTAAGCTACAAGTGTAATACCGTTTCTTCTCTGGATCTGAGTAAAGCAGCAGTATGTCCGTGGGAGGGAAATAATACTGGTGATGTTAAAAAAGATGATCGAGGATTGAGACAAAATGTAGCTACTACGTTGACAGGAACCATTGGACGTACGTGTAAGGATGCATCTAGTACCAAAGAACGAATCAATAATCCCATTGATCAAAATAAGAGCTGTACCAATAGTAACAGTCCGGATCCGGATTTTGATCAGAGCTTAAAATGTCAGTTTTATTGCCCTAATGGTTGGCACAAGGAAGGAGAAGAAGGTGCTTCACAAAAATGTGTGGAGAATTCCTGTGGAAAACAGAATTACACGAGGATAGAGACTCCAGGTAATAGATCCGTCACGTATGATGTTCCATGTCTGGATAACACGCAAAATGCCACTGTATCTACAACGGTTACGATAGAGGATGGAAAAACAATCTATACAAACACTTTTATGTGTGAATTAGGAGAACTGACAGAGGAAGTGGGTAGTTGTACCCAAGAAAGTACCACATGCAATCCTTACTATCATACAGATGCCACCTGTAGCTGCCCTCCAAATACCTGTTCTACTACTACTATGACAAATGCTACTCTATGTCCTAGAGACAATGATGCAGGTACGGTTCCTAGTCACAATATGACTAGTACCATAGTTAATTTTTGTGACTCTAACCCTAATAAAAAATGCGAATTTATATGTAATCCTTATTACACTCCGGATAGTGCAACTTCCTGTAGACCATTTATTTGTATTGGAGAGACTCCAACCAATGCTTCAGTTTGTCCTGGAGATGAGAATCAGTTGACTGCGGATACCTCTAGAACGCTACAAGGTTCGTGTGGAAATGCAAAATGTGAATACACTTGTAATAATGGATATGAAAACAGGGGTAGTACGTGTGTGAGAGTATATGATGTGGTATCTAAGGTGACGTCAGTGGCTCATCACACCTGTCAAAATGCTACATCATGTCCTAGTGGATATACCCTTATAGCAGGTGCTAAATATGGACAACATTGTGGTACTATGAATGCTGACAATAGATGGACAAAAATATGTTATAACGGGGAAACTTCTAAAAAAGCGGAAGGAGAACCTTGTATTTATATATGAACCGCTTGATGATTTACATCTCCTACTGCTATAGTTTGAGATAAGAAGAGTGATACGGATATCACTGCTTTATTACTCTATCTCTGAGGTTTGACTACAGGAGATCCTATTACAGCTTGGTTATGAAATGCCTTGCTTGGAGATGAGAATATAGATATAACCGCATCTACTGTGTTTAAAAAGGGTGTCGTTTCTGCCAATTGATCGTGTGTTGCTCAAGAAGATTTTATAAATATCTCTAATAGGATTACTTTGAAAGATGAGGCGAATACTTATAATATTGGTACATGGAGTTTATAGTTTTTACTCCAAGAATAGTGATTGTCCAAAAGAACGATTGTGGAGCAGATTTTTATCTGCTCTTGAAAATGTAGCACGTATCCATACAAAGGAAGAGTTCTTTATTTTATTCTTTATAAAAAAATGCTGATTACTCTTTGAGGGAAAGCGGGCAGTGGAAAAGGGACTATTTCCAAACTTTTAGCAGAGAAACTTCATTATGAAATCGTCTCTATTGGCGATATGAAAAGAAAACTCGCTGC
>JAITQZ010000110.1 GCA_031288635.1 Candidatus Peribacteria bacterium
ACACATTGCTTTACACGCTAACATTTTGTCATAGGCGAGTCCTTCACAGCTACTGAAACAGGTTTTTACTTTTTCGAGGGCTTTTGCGACATCATTTTCATCGTCAAACTTGATGTTTCCGGTATCTCCTACTACGTTTCCTGTAGGGAGATTGTTTCCTGTTGCGGGGTCGAGATAAGAGTCAATTTGGTCAATGACTTCTTCTACGTAGTCTTGGTATTCATCGGGGTCGACGTCATCGGCGTTGGGTAGCGTAGGAGTAGTGGTGGGGGTGTCTGTGGGTTCATCAATTTGGTCAAGAGCTCCGATACACATTTGTCCACCGAAGAGGGTCGTTTGTGAAGTAGAAGAAAATCCGTTTTCTGCTGTGCTGTCGAGGAAATCATTAAATTCTGCGTCTTCGTCTGGGCTGATTCCTGGGATGTTTGGTGTGGTTGTCCCTGGTTGTTCGTTGTTTCCTCCTCCTGTAGGAGTGCCATTGTTGTTTGTTCAGCTTTCTTCGTTGTTTCCGTTCCCTCATTGAGTTGTTTCGTTGGTGTTTCCATTTCCTCCGTTGGCGTTTCCGTTTCCTCATTGAGTTTCTGCTCCGTTTCCGCTATTCCCTTTTCGGTTGGGTAAATGGTAGAAGGCGAGCTGATAGGGCTCTTGAATGGATTCAAAAAGGATTTTAGAAATTGCACTGATGTCGTACATTAAGTCATAGGGGGAATCTTCGAGGGAAGTATTTCGAAATTTATCTTCTCCTACTTGGACAGTTTGGATGGTTTGAGTGTTCTGCTTTCTTTGCATTCCGTCTTTGTATCGAAAGGTGAATTTTTCTTGGCAACTTGTCATCATATCATTTTTGGCATCGGTAGCGTAATAACATCTATAAAAGCTAGTACAAGCGTTAACTACGGCTCCTGATGTGGGGGTGGTAGAGATGAATTGGTTGGATTTTTGGGCTACGGGGGTTCCGATATTTTTTCTGAAATTCTCATCGAAATAGTAAAGAATTGCGGAAATCTGTTTTTTGGAGAGGGAGCAGCCTTTCATTTGGAGTTGGGCTGCAATTTCTCCGATTCCTCCGAGGACGAGCTCTGTTTTTTGGTTTTGTAATTCTTCTACTATGGCTCAGAAAGGGTCTGCAGAGAAATTTGCGTCATAAGACCTTTTTAGGTAACTGTCTTGCTCTCTGGTTGCGATAACTTTATTAAGGTAGTCTGCAATGCCGGTGTCAAATCCCACTTCTGTACTACCAGAAAAAACCTGACTGCTGGCTATGAGTAATCCGCTTCCTCGTATTAGGCATCGTGTTTTAAGCTGCTGGGCATTGTACATTTCTGAGCTTTTCGTATAATGTGTAAAAGGGGGTGACGAGTTTGGCTGCATATTGGTCTCTAAATCTGAGTAATTCTTCCTGATATAACACTAATCCGATATGGAGAGGGTAGGTAATGGCGGTTTGCTGTAAATCGTGGAGGGAGCTTTTTAACGCAGTTTCAAAGAGGTCTCTTTGTTGGAGGATGCTTTCCATTTCTAGTAGGTAAGGAATTCTTCCTTCTATAGTCTGGGTATTGATGATTTCCTGGAGCCAATAGGTATAAAAGTCTGTAAAAAAGCGGTAGTTGAGATATTCGTTTACGACGAAATTTGTAAAGTGTTTATTAAGCCCTTTGGTCTGGTCTTCTGAAAGGTGGAGTCAGCACGTGAAGTCGGAAACGCTCTCTCCTGTAAGGGTGCAAACTTTGCTTTCTTGGCTTTGTTTGAGGATTTTTTCGTTGTCGAGGAGAACGAGGAATTGGAGCGTTTTATAGAGGATTTTTTGGTTATTGTCAATCATTGTTGCTGTTTTTGGGAAGTCTTTTTGGTAGCTATTTCTTTCTGCCTCGTTTTTATGGAAATAGGTTTCAAAGATGCGAGCAATCCTGTCTTCTTTGGATTTGAAGCTCTCTAAGGAAGAGACCTGTAAGATTTCTGCTTGTTTGATTTTGAAGATGTCGCTCATCAAGGCGAGATAAATTTTTGAAGTGTAGCGAGCTAGGTCGCATTGGTTTTGAGCACTCCCTGTTCCAGGGCTGCAAAGGTCTTGGTTGCCTTTGAATTGTTGGAGGGTCAGCTTTTTTGCGAAATTTTCCTTGAAGAGGTCTTTGGTGAGTTCTTTCATCTCTGCGTCTGAGGTTCGTGTGGCACAGAGAGCACGGAGAAATAAGGAGTTTTTGGAAGAAAAGTAAAACTGTGTTCCGGTAGAGACTGTACCGGTATAAAGGAATGCTCCATCAGCACTTAATGCATTTTTACAGTATTGATTGATGATTTGGGTTTTATATTGGGTTTGATATTGCTGTTCGTCAACGCTTACTTTATTGGTTAAGGTAAAAATGGAAGGAAGCAGAGAAGTGTCTATTCCGTAAGAAATTCCGATGAAACTGGTGGTGAAGAGTATTCATACGAATACAGTTTTTTTTCGCATTGGTCTTGTAAAGTAAAAGATTATTTTGGTCTACATCCTTTGTTTCCTTTGTTACCACATTGGAATTCGCAGATGTCTCCGACGAGTTTGAGGAGTCCGTTTTCGTTGGTTTTTCCTATGAGAGCTTCGATTTCTTTGAGTTGACTGATGATTGCGTTGAATTGAAAGGTTTGGTCACTATTATCTGCAATGAGGAAGTCTTGAGTGGTAGCACTGAAGAGCTGTTGGGCTTTTTCTTGTGAGGTAGCGAAAGCGAGTTGTAAAGAGTCATTGAAGTTTCTGTTGAGTGTCTCGTTGAGAGTGTATGCTATGGTTTGTTTGTCGCTTTCTGAAAGGTTAAGGCTGGAGAAAGTAGCTTCGTCTTTGCTTTTTCGTTGTGTTCGCCATTCCAACGAACTCACTCAACCGTGTTGTTTATAGTTCTCTTTTAAGTAGTCTATATATTCTTTAGTAGAAGCGATAGCATTTGTACCTGCTTTTATGCTACTTTCTACGAGAGAGACAGTTTTTTCCCCGATGTCCTTGAGCACTTTTTTTGTGGAAGTAGTGGGAGTGATGATTCTTCTTCGCCCTTTTGCAGTGGTTTCTGTCATTTTAGAAGTGTCAACACCATAGATGGTTCTGAGTTGTTGTAATTCATCGTCATCAAAATATTTTTCGGCAACTCCCGGTCTTTTTACGATTTCTGCTCGTGAGGAGCCTTCGAGAAAAGCATTACTAAATCTGATTGCTGCTGCCTTTAAAATGGTAGTTTCAGCCTGCTTAAATGATGAGCCTACTGCTTTCCCTGCATTACCGATACGAGCAAATGCTCTCTTTCCCATTGTATTACAGCTGTCTATAAATCGAGCTCCTGCATATTCGCTTCTGAGATTACTGAGAGCTGTTTCGCTAAATGTAGTTCCGTAGAAATTCCCGAGTTTATTGAGCAAGAGTGTACTTCTGAAGGAGAGAAATTGTTTCACCCCAGCATTCATTCTCATTAGCGAGGTCAGAATTCCTACGTAGGTGGTTTGGTCGTTTCTCACGTTTCCGGTGAAAAGTCCTTCTTCCACGTATTTTTCCACGATTTTTTGTAATGCTCCTCCGTCCCCTGTGTTATCGAGTTTTGCTATCAGATTTGTGCGTTTTCCGAGGAAGTAGGCGATTTGGTTGAGCTTGGTCTCGATTTGGAGCAGACTTTTATAGTCTCTTACTATTGCTCTGTTTTGGAAAAGGATTGCGAAGCCTTCAATGTTGGATACTCCTACGGAGACTCCTGCTAAGGCGAGCAGGACGGTAGTGGTGACTGTTGCGGTACCGAGTCTTCTGGAGTTGTTCCAAAGGGTTTGCCGGATGGTATCTAGGACACTGTTGTTTGTCGTTGGAAGGTGGAGGACTTTTGAAGTGAAGAGCCCCATTACGCTAAATTCTGCATTGAAAATGTGTTCTCCTAGCACTCCGCCGAGGAGTGCAGAAGCCATTTCTTGTTGGAATCTTTGATAGAGGAGCATTGTTTCTCCGGGAGCGGCACAGATGTCGGTATCGCTAGTGGATTGAGTATTTTGAGCAAACAAAAAAACTGGCTGTATCAACAGTAAGAATGTTAAAATGCTGCTCCAGAATTTTGTTTTCATAGTAGAGGGACGATAAACGTTGTCAGTATATAAACTTTTGGGGGAATTGCAACAAAATTGTTTGTTTGATACTATTGGTGCGTGATTATGTGTTATACATTATTATACATTTTTTTCTTACTAGCCACATATCATTATATATTACGATATCATCACGTACTTGTAGACGTGCCGTTAGTATGTCCGATATGAAGAGGACGAAGAGGGGATTTGCTGGCAGAAAATTCTTATTGAGGTGTCGCTATTGGGGTTGGGTTGTTGTGGTGTTGTTTAGTGTTTGTCCTTCATTTGGTTGTGATATTGGTGTGCTTGGTTGTGATATTGGGATTTCTCCATTGAGATTTTGCTGTTCTGTTGGGGTTTCGGGGGCTTGTATGATGTCTCCGTTAGGATTGAGGATATAGAGAGGTTGCTGATTTTCTCCTTCTTGGACTCCTGTTGGAACTTTGGTAAGGTCTTGTACAACGTTAGTAGTTTGGTTGATGACGTTGGTTCAGATTTGTCCAATTTTTGAGTCGGCGATTTTTTCTGAGACGGAAGAGGTAGCTGATTCTACGGTAGTGCTTACTTTGTCAAATGCATTTTCTCCGAAATTTTGTACGGAAGTAACTGCACCGCTTCCTACGTTTACGGCTTTGTCAGCTACATTTTCCGTGATATTTACAGCTTTGTCTGCTACGTTTTCAACGGTGTTGGCGATGCCTTGAAAAACGCTACCTCCTACGGGAATGTCGGCTGCAACGTTACTTACGGTGCCTAGTGTTCCTTTTCCAGCGTCTACGACACCGGTGGCAGCTTGTTTCCCTGCCTCTACGATACCGCTGCCGGCTTGCATTCCTGCGTTGACGGTAGTTTTTGCAACGTCTTGAATTCCTCCGGTGATGTTTTGTAGAATATTTCCTCCTTGGTTATTTTGTACGGCATTTCCTACACCTTCTCCTACAGAGGTTCCGACGTTTATTGCAGTTTGGGCTACTCCTCCGAGGACATTTGCCCCGGTTTGTAGCGTTTTCCCGGCAACATCAGCCATTGCACCGAATTTAGAGAAAAAGTTTTTTACTTTTCCGAAGAAACCTACAGGTTGAACTGGTGCTGGGGCAGGTGTTTGAGTTGGAGGGATTGGAGCAACGGGAGTAGTTGGAGCAACGGTTTGGGCTGGTACTGGTTCCGTTTGAGTTGCTACTTGTACAGTTTGTTGAGTAGGGTCTTGTGTTTGTGTTTGGTCAGTCATCATTTTAGATTAGGGACTAAAGACTAAAGAAAAGTTCCTTGATATTTGCTTAATTATAAGAAAATTTTTGATATTTGCAAGTTTTTTTGAAGTTTCTTTTGTTTTCTATGTATCCGAGAGCATTGCTTTTTTCCAGTCGCTTAAGATTCTGTTGAGGTAGACGATGTTGTGGAGTCCGAGGAGAATTCCGCCCAGCATTTCTTTTTCTCTTTGGAGGTGGTGGAAATAGGCTTTGGTGAAGTTTCTACACGCATAGCAGTCGCAGTTTGAGGTCAGCGGGGAAAAATCAGATTTGTATCTTGTGTTGGAAATTTTGATGTTTCCTTCATCAGAAAAAGCAATTCCGTGTCTGCCGTATCTGGTTGCACTTACGCAGTCGAACATATCGACGCCTTGCTCTATGGCAAATTTCAAATCTTCTGGAGTTCAGACTCCCATTAGGTATCTTGGCTTATCATTGGGCAATTTTGGGGTGGTGTAGCTTACGACTTCTTGGACTTTTTGTTTGTCTTCTCCGACACTCACGCCACCAATTGCTATGCCGTCCTGTGCAAAGGGGGAAAGAAAATCGATGCTTTCTTGTCTCAAATCCAGATGACTGCCTCCTTGTACAATTGGGAAGAGTACGCCTCTGGCCTCTTCGTATTTGGGTTTGAAATGATTGAAGGCTCTTTGGGCTCGGCGGTGGGTCATTTGCATTTGTTTGGCGATGGTTTTTTTGTCTGCTGTTCCTGGGGAACATACATCGAGCACCATCATAATATCTGATCCAAAATTGATTTGGGTATCTACGACGTTTTCTGGTGTGAAGAGATGTTTGCTGCCGTCGTAAGGGGAGGAGAATTTTACGCCGTCTTCGGTGAGTTTGATGTTAACATTATGCTTCTCCCTTTCGGAAAGAGCTTGTCTCCCGCAGTACTGTGGGACGGGAGGGGTGGGGGGGATTTTTCCAGTGTTTATTAAATCCCCCGCTCCTTCGGAGCTTCCCCCTTTACCAAAGGGGGTGACGTTGCTCAGTCAAAGAGAAAATACCTGAAACCCTCCACTGTCAGTCAAAATCAATCCATCATTCCAGTTTTCAAATTTGTGTAATCCGCCTGCCTGTTTGATGAGCTCGCTTCACGGGCGGAGGTAGAGATGAAAGGTATTTGCCAAAATCAGCTTTATGGGTTCGATATGAGTCCCAATGTAGGTTGGGTCTTTCAATAAGTCTAAAATCATCCCTTTGATGGTGGCTTTGGTTCCGACGGGCATAAAGATAGGAGTCTGAATTTTTACTCCGTTCAGGGTGATTTCTCCTACGCGGGCGTTTCAGCGTTGTTTGAGGATGGTGAAGTTGAGTTTTGGTTGCATAAGGGAATGTATAGGGATTTTCGTAGAAAAAACAACTGTAAAGATTATGTAGTGTTTTGTTTTTTTTCTGTTCTGTTCTTTTGGAGACCCCGCAGTACTGCGGGGCAAAGGACTCTCAAGAGATTTCAGACAGCCTAAGTTGGGGGATTGCTATGGGAGAGCGGACTACGAAGCTCAGCAAAAACCCAGAGTGTCCCCTTGGCTTCGCTGGAGTTGAGGATTGCTAGGGAAGGATTGGCTATGGTGGGATGGGTGAAATCTCGGTGGGGTTCGTTGTGGTGTGTGGTGTTTATGTTTTCTCTTGCCTTTGGGAGTGATTTGAGTATATAGAGGGTATCGTGGAAACAAAAACAGATTTTTATTTTTCTTTTTGGAGGATGAAACAGTTGATTAAGAAACTTATTGCCTATGATAAACTTTATAACTCATTGAAAGACAGCTTTTGGTATCAGAGTTATAAGAAATGGAGGGCTCAGATTGCTGATTATCTCTATGACCATCCGTCGAAAGCATTTTTTATTATTGGGATTACGGGGACGAATGGTAAAACGACGACGGTAAATATTTTACATAAAATTCTGAATGAAAATGTAGCTCCGACGGTGGCGATTAGTACGGCGACAATTAAGATTGGTGATGAGGAATTGAAGAATGAGAAAAAGATGACTTCGTTGGATACGTTTGATTTGCAGCAGCTGTTGGCGACGGCGAAGGAGAAAGGATGTAAAATTGCGATATTAGAAGTGAGTTCTCAAGGATTAGACCAGTCGAGGTTTGAGGGAATAACTTTTGATTTTGCGGTGTTGACCAATATTACGCAGGACCATTTGGATTATCACGAGAATATGGAAAACTATGCGGATGCGAAGAAAAAGCTTTTTAAGTATGTGCTCGCGAATGGGAAGGAAAATAAGTATTGTGCGATTTGTGTGGATGATAGGTATGGGAAAAAGCGGTTTGAAGAGATGGCGTTTGATAAAAAGGTGTCCTTCAGCCTTCAATCTTCTTCTGTGCTTAAAGCGACCAAGGTTGAGGAACATTTGGAGGGGACGTATTTTGAGTTTTCGTATTTAGGGCAGAAATTTTCTGGGACAACGCAGCTAGTGGGGGCGTATAATGTGAGTAATATTTTGGGGGCGTTGGCAGTGAGTACAGAAATTGGACTTGATTTGCCATTGGCATTGAAGTCGGTAGAGACGTTCTCCGGAGTGAGTGGAAGAATGGAGCCGGTCTATACTGCTGAAGGGGTGAAGTATTATGTGGATTTTGCTCATACGCCTGATGGGCTTGAAAAGGCTTTGACGTTTGCAAATCAGAATAAAGAGACTGGAAAGTTGATTGTAGTGTGTGGAGCTCCGTGAAATAGAGACAAAGAGAAAAGGCCTTTGATGGGGGATATTGCGATGAATTTTGCAGATGTCGTCCTTATTACGGATGATGACCCTGATACCGAAAACAGATTAAAAATTCTGAATGATATGACGAGAAATCTACAGACGGTGTTTATTCCTGATGAGAAGGAGTTGTTTATTATTCCGGAAAGGAGGTATGCGATTAAGCTAGCCACGGAGATTGCGAGACCGGGCGATGTGGTGGTGTTGGCGGGGAAAGGGCACGAGTTGGTGCAGCTTACGAATTTTGGGAAAAGGAATTGGAGTGATAAGCAGGTGTTGATTGAGATTTTACAGTCTCAAGGAAAGCAGATTTTGGCTACGGCTGCGATTAAACAGCGTTTTCTGGAGGAATTGAAACATCAGCATAATCCTAGTCATTTGACGCCAGAGACGTATTATTCTGGGGTGCCGTCTGTGTTGGGGCGTGGTGTTGGCGGGGGTGTTGATGGGCGTGTTAATGATGGACGTGTTAGTGTTGATGGTGGGCGTGATGTTGGTGGACGCCCTAATGGGGTGTCCCTACAGGAGAAACCGATGGTTTCTGGGATGTTCAAACCTATAGGGTAAATTTTGTTTTTTATTCTTTTTCTTTTACCATATGGCTTTTGCAGGACTTCAGGAGTTCAAAGCGAGTAATGAGAGGAAAACGGTATTTTTGGTGTTGATGTTTCCGATTCTGTTATTCTTCTGTTTTTGGGTGGCGATGGCGGTGAGTACGTTGGGGCAGGAGAGTTTGAATATGGCGAGCCGAGCGGAAAGATTTGATGTTGGACTGAAGATGACGAAATTCTTTTTTCCAGTGGTCTTGGTGGTTGTCGTGATTTGGGGGGTAATTGTGTTTTTTTTCCAAAAGCAGTTGATGTTTAAGTTTGCTGGGGCGAAGGAATTGACGAGAAAAGAAAATCCTGAACTGTACAATGTGGTGGAAAATCTCTGTATTTCGAGAGGGCTGCCGATACCGAAAATCTGAATTATTCCTACTCCTGGGCGTAATGCGTTTGCTACTGGATGGAGGATGAGCGATTCGTGGATTGTCTTTACTGAAGGGTTGGTTAATGCCTTGGATAAGAGAGAGATTGAGGCGGTAGCTGCTCACGAATTGACGCATTTGATTAATAAAGATTCTTTGTTGATGTTGGTGGCTGTGGTGTTTGTGGGGGTGATTTCTTTGGTTGGAGAAGTATTAATCAGAGTGAAGGCAGGTGGAAATAGTAAAGATGATAAAGGGGGAGCAGGGCTGTTTTTGGTAGGGTTAGCATTTCTCGTTTTAGGGTATGTGGTGTATCCATTAATAAAGTTGTCGATTTCGAGAAAAAGGGAGTTTTTAGCGGATGCGGGGGCAGTGGAATTGACCAAGGATAATGATGCGATGATTTCTGCTTTGAGGAAGATTTCTGGGAATTCGTTCTTACCCAAAGCGGAAAAAAATATTGCGAGTTTTTTTATTGATAGTCCGTGAATTAATCATTCTGATTGGCATAGTCCTTATGAGACTCAGCGAGAGCATAGTTATGAGAAAAGGAGAACGCTGAAGAAATCTTCGATTTGGGATTCGCACCCGAGTATTGAGGAGAGGATTGCGGTGTTGCAGCAGGTGTAGTTTTTTTTAGTTTTTAATATAGTTATAATGGCAAAACAAGCTATTTTGATGCTAGGAGCTCCCGGGAGTGGAAAGGGAACTCAGGCGAAAAATCTGGAGAAGGAGTATGGATTTGTACAGATTTCTACGGGGGAATTATTGCGTGAGAGAGTAAAGGTTCTGGATGAGTTGGGAAAGCAGATTTCTGATTTTATGAATGTGGGGGCGTTTGTTCCTGATGAATTGATTTCTAAAATGTTGGTGGAGCATATTCGTTCTGCTGCTATGGATAAGATTCTTTTTGATGGGTTCCCGAGAAATGAGACTCAAATTCAGATTTTTGAAAAGCTTTTACAAGAATTGGGCATTGAGGAGTTGACACCGATTTGCCTGCACGTGGAGGAAGAAGAGTTGATTAGGAGGCTGTTGAAGAGGGCAGAAATTGAGGGGCGTGCAGATGATACGGAAGGGACTATTGGTAAGAGGATTAAGACGTACAATACCCTTACTCATCCAGTTGTTGACCATTATGCTACGTATCCAAATTTTATCCAAGTGAGTGGAGATGACCAGCCTGCTGAGGTGGTTTGGGAGGAGTTGAAGGGGAGGTTGAGCTTTAAATAATATCGATGATTTCGATTTCTTTGTTGATGAATTGGAAAAGTCTGGCTGGTCTATATTGGTTTCAGCGTTCTTTTTCTCTTGTGTCTTTGATGATGCCGAGTTTATCGATTTTTTTTCTGAAATTTCTGACGTCAAATTTTTGTTCAAATACCGTTTCGTAGACATTTTGGAGCTGGGAAAGGGTGAATTTTTTCGGAAGAATATATTGGGCGACATTGGTATATTCGAGTTTTCGTTTGAGTCTTTTTACTGCGTAGGAGATGACTTTTTTATGGTCGAATGCGAGTCTTGGTAATTTTTCTACGGGAAAAAATTTCGCTTCTCCTGCGTCGGAACCAGCTTTTACGAGGATGTTTTCTCTGGCTACGAGTGCCATATAAGCGATGGAAATTACTCTGCCTCTGGGGTCTCTTTTGGGGTCGGAAAAGGTGTAGAGCTGTTCCAGGTAGACATTTTTTATGTTGGTTTCTTCTTCGAGTTCCCTGTAGGCAGCTTTTTCTAAGTTTTCTGTGTCTAATACAAATCCTCCGGGGATTGCTCGGCTGTCTTTGAAGGGGTCTACGAGTCTTTTGATGAGGAGGATGTGGAGTTTTTCGTTGATGATGGTAAAGATGACGTTGTCTACGGTAATGAGGATGTTTTGTTTAATCATTTTGGTAAAGGGAATTTAAAAATCTGTTGAGCATTTTTTATAGTGTAGTGTTTTTGTGGGGGATTTCAAGAAAAAGTTAGGGGTGATAGTGTTTGTCATCTCGGATATTTTCCCTTCCTTTATTCACTCAGAGTGAGGTTGAAGTTAATCATTGGATATCCCTCTGAAAATCCCCCCTTCCCCCTCCCGTCCCGCAGTACTGCGGGAGATAGGCTTTTAGGAAAGGGGTATGTTATTATTTTAGAAAAAAGTGTCTAAAAAGTTGACAGATTTATATTTTATGTGTATAATAAGTGTAGAATATTTTTATCTTCTGTATCTTATACTATGGAAAATCGTTGGACTGCTTATGAAAAGCGACACAATAAGCTTAATGAAGTGCTTGGAAAGAGAATCATTTCCCATCATCATAGGGGGAGAAGGGTTGAGAAGGTGTATAATTTTGCTCATCATTTCTCTAATGGGTGGGTACATTTTGGAGAACTTTGTTTGGCGATGCTATTTATGGCGGGGTCGTATATTTTTGGAGGTGGTGAGAATTTGCCAAATAATACGACATTGGTCTATCCACTCTATCAGGTATCGACCTTGGAATGTAGGACTCAGCTTTTTTCTACGTTGTCTAATGACTGTAAAATCTTGTTGCCGATTATTCATGGAGCGGATTATACAACGTATCAAAATGAGAAGACGTATACGGATATTTATACGGTATTGCGAGGGGCTTCGTATACTTCGGGGCGAGACCAAGCGGTAGGAGCTCACTATGCTACGGATATCGCTACTGCAAAAGGGACTCCGCTGTATGCGATTGCGGATGGAGAAGTGTATTCGGCAGAATATAATTCTGCGTATGGAAATGTTGTGAAAATCAAGTTTAGATATAAAGGGGAAATCCTCTATGCAACGTATGCCCATATGAATAGCTATCGTGTGCAAGCAGGAGACCAAGTAAAGAAAGGACAACTGATAGGAGAAGTCTGAAATAGTGGAAATGTTAGTGGAGCACTTGGAGGTAATCACGTTCACTTTGAAATAGATAAAGATGCTGGAGGACGTCCTGCGTATGCGTTTACGAATTGTGCGGATGTTTCAAAAGGGCATTATACGATTATTCAGCAAGGGTTATGTAGAATAGAGCTTTTTCAATATACTAAGGACCCGATTGTGTTATTAGAGGGAACGAAAGCAGGGTATCCTACTACGACAGAAACCCCTGCAGGAGGAGAGCCGTCTCCATCTCTTCCAGAATCGCCGCAAGGTAGTGGAGAGAGCTCTGAGGAAGGAGAACATACTGCTCCGTCAGATACTTCTTCTCAACCTGTTGTGCCAGAACAGCCAACGTCTCCTTCACTTCCAGAAGAGCCTTCACAGTCTGTTGCTTCGCAGGTGGTGTTAGATTTTACTAAGGTGGATTTGGTAGGAAAAGAGTTTTTGAATAAATGGGAGGTGGTGATTGAAAAGGATTTTGGAGAAGTAGTTTCTTTGGAGGATACTTTGAAATTTACGGTAAAAATTAAGCATAAGGTGACTGGGGAACTGTTTCATGGAACTTTGAATCAACCGTTGTTAGTTATCGCAAATAATACGAATGTTTCTTTGACTCCGGTGTCTACGGTATTGGTTACTCGTGGGCAGGCAGAAATCAAGATTACTCCAAAAAAAGTAGGAAATACGTATTTAGCGTTAAATTTAGGGACAGCAAAAATTGGAAATGCGATTATAAATATTCAGTAAGAAAGTATAAAAAAATGAGATTTTATATAAAACCTGGTAGTAATGTATAGAAGCTATCAGGCTTTTATTTTACAATTAATTGTTAAATGGCTAAAACAGGGCAAACATATATCCCTTCAGATTTGGATATC
>JAITQZ010000111.1 GCA_031288635.1 Candidatus Peribacteria bacterium
TTACAAAAGGACCGTTGCCCAAATGGAGATTTTAGTGCGAGTTATTATGATGATGAATGTTGAATCAATGCTGAAGATCCATCAGTAGAAAATGGACAATGAACCGCTTCCAATAGTACTTCTATTTACCATACCGCCTACGAATGGGCAAAAGGATATGGAATCACTACCGCAGACACCTATGAAGCAGCCAGAATCTCCGATGCAATTATCAGAGCGGAAATGGCAAAAATGATTTCCACCTTTGCTAGGAAGCTTCTTCACAAAACTCCTGATACAGCAAAAGTAGACTGTTCTCAATTTACTGACCTTTCTTTGGCAAACCTTGACCTGCAACCATATGTTGTTGAGTCTTGCCAATTAGGACTAATGGGAATGCACGGAGATGGTATTGGAGTTCAAGAAGAATTCTTCCCAGCCAGAACCATCACCAGAGCCGAAGTAGGTACCATCCTCTCCAGACTCTTACGAGGGACAACCTATGCTACCCAACCGGGTGATGAAACTTATTACAGTAGACACCTTCAAGCATTGAAAAATGCAGGCATTATGAAAGCTATCACGCAGCCTGAAATGTCAGAGCTGAGAGGAAATATTTTGTTGATGCTCCTCAAGAGTATAGAAAAATAAAATAGTATACTTAAAAAATCTTCACCTTTCTTCCAAAGGGGAGATTTTTTGTGTTCCGTTTTTTTGTTGCCTTCGGTGAAGTGTCATTTAGTTATGTTATCTTTTTATGTTGTTTCTTTTCTGCTTTTTATGGTTTTTTTTGAGGCTTCTTTTTTTGTTTTTTCCCCTTGGGAGAGAGGGAAGACGATGGAAAAGATGACTGCGATGGGAACAGCTAAAATGATACCGAAAATGCCCATTAACATTCCTCCAAAGAGCATACAAACAAAGACCAAGAGAGGACTGACTCCTAGGGTTTTACTCATTAGGACAGGGACAAAAAATTTTTCTTCACATTGTTGGATGATGGTGTAGGCTACAATGACTCGAAAGAACTCTGGAAATCCATAGAGGAGGAGTGCGAAAACTGCGGCTGGTAAGGCTCCAAGTCGTGGTCAGAGGTAGGGGATGATTTCGAAAAGTCCTGCGATGAGTGCTAATACTCCTTTTTGTGGGAGGTCAATACCACACCAATCCAAAATTCGGAGTCCAATGTAAGATGCCGCTCCGATGAGGAGACAGAGAAAAAGCTGAGACCTGAGTCGGTGAGCGATTCCTGAGTAAACTTCTTCAAATTTTTCTTTGCTGTTTTTGATGTGGCGGAAGAGGTATTTGAGACCATATTTTACTTCAAAATGGGAAATGCTGAAAAAGAGGGAGAGCGTGAAGAGAATGACTAGTTGTCCCGTTGCTGCAAAGATGCCTCCTAGAATATTCATTGCATATCCGCTAATGGTTTTGAGGTAGGAGCTGGAGAGATTAACGATGTTTCCGAGGTTTTCGGTGATGGTCTGGATAAGGGAGGCAGAGTTTGTTTTTTGGATATATTTGAGGATATCGTCGTTGAGAAAGTCGGGGATTCGTTTTAGGTTTCTGATATAGGTGTCGATGCCCTGAGTGAGAATGTCGCTTTGAATAGTCTGAGCGTAAGAGATAATTGATTGGAGCATTTGGGTTCCTCGTGAGATGAGAAAAGGAACGATGATAATAAATCCAGAAAGCAGAAAAAGAATGAGGAGAAAATAGGCGATGAAAATTCCTAGTCCTCTATGGCGAGTTATTCTAGACCGAAAATTTATTATGCCTTCAATAGCGAGAGAGATGATGTAGGCGGCAATGAGCATATACAAATACGTTAGGGTATGATAGAGGATATACCCGATCCCGACAAATAGGAGTCCAATCGCTCGAAAAATGATAATTCTGTGGGTGGAGAAAGAATGGCTGTCTTTTTCGGTGTGTTGTGCGATTTCTCGTTGAGCTTCATCAATCTCTTTTTTGATGTGAGGAAATCTTTGGTCTCGATGAGCCTGCATTTTTTCTTTGAAATTGGCGACGCTGTTGCGTAGGTTCTGCCTGATTTGAGTGCTTTTGTGTTTTAGTTTTTTGAGCATAGAAAGGATTGGAAAGAAGTAAAAGCAGAGGAAAATGCTGGTAAAAGGTACTTTTTTGCTTCAGCTTTCTTTTTTTCTGTTAAGAGTTGTTGGAGGGGGAGGAGGGTGTTTTTATTCAAGACAATGAATATTTTATAAAAATTTCCTCCAATTGCTAGTTGATTTGCGTTTTTATCACGGAGAATATTCATCACAAGTCTTTTTATAAAGTTTCTGGAGGTAGCGTGTTTGGAGAGTTTGATAGTGATGTGGCAGGAAAATTGGTGAAATGTGAGATTTGGATATTGTTTACTATAAAAAAATCCAAATAGTCCTTTGCAGAAATATTGTCTTTTTTTTGTGAGATAACGGATTTCTTTAGACCTGAGGCGGAGAGTATGTGGGAGCAAAACAATGACAACAACGAGTAAAAGTTCTCTTTATGATTTCTCCTTATGTTTCGGGAGGGGTTTGTTTTTCTGTCTGTTGCTGAAAATAAGTTCGAGCGTCCTCTACGGCTTGCATAATTGACCTTTTTGCTTCTCGGTCAAAGAGTTTTTTTGCTTTTAGGGGGTTTGCTAAGGAGATGGGAGCGTCTCCGTCCCTTCTTTCTACGATAATATATGGGATTTCGTGTCCGACTACGGTGGAGGTGATGCCAATCATCTCTTTTACGGATTTTCCATAGCCGGTTCCGATATTTGCGACTTCTCGTAGAGGAGCGATAGTATGGATTTCACTGGTTTCTTTGAGTTGGTCTCTATCGTGGAGGTATTTTGCTGCGGTAAAGTGAGCTTCTGCGACGTCCATTATGTGGATATAGTCCCTGATACAGGTTCCGTCTGGGGTATCATAGTCGTTTCCGAATACATTCAGCTTTTCGATTTCTCCTTTGGCTACTTTCAAAAGGAAGGGAAGTAGATTAGTAGGAATCCCTTTGGGATTTTCTCCGATGAGGTGAGAAGGATGAGCTCCGATAGGGTTGAAATATCTGAGAGCGATGGCGTTGAATTCTTTGTGTTGTACCATATCGCGAAGCAGGTATTCGATGATGAGTTTTGTGGTTCCGTAGGGATTTATTGTTTTTAGACGGTCGTTTTCACTGAAGGGAGGAAGGAGGTTTTCTGCGTCGTAAACGGTTGCACTAGAAGAAAAGATGATATTTTTTACATCAAATTTTTCCATTGCTTTCAAAAGATTGAGGGTGCCAGCAATATTATTCTCATAGTAGAGAAAAGGGTCCTGGCAGCTTTCTCCGACGGCTTTTTTTGCGGCAAAGTGGATGACGAGTCAAAGTTCTGGAGCGTTCTTCTCGATGATGGTTTCGATTTCTGGGTAATTTCTCAAATCTGCCTCATAAAATTTGATTTTTGTTGGGCAGAGTTTTTTGAGCGTTTCGAGCGTGGTTTCGTGGGAGTTGGAAAGGTTATCTATGAGTATCAAGTCAAATCCGGCTTCAGCAAAAACCGTGGCGGTATGGCTGCCGATGTACCCAAGTCCTCCTGTGATGAGGATTTTTTTTGAGAGTGGCATTTTGTCGGAACAAAGTAAAATCTTTTAGAGGTGGAAAAAGTATATGTATTTGCTGGTTAAAATCAAATATAGTTGGTTTAGGCAACTTTTAGCTGTTTTTTTAGTTCTTCCTGTGCGATTTGTGGATTTACTTTTCCTCCGGTTTTCTTCATTACCTGTCCGACGAAAAAGCCGATAGTGGTTTCTTTTCCGTTTTTGTATTGCTGTAGAATAGTGGGGTTTTCGTTGAGTACTTCTTGGATAATCGTTATGAGGTCGTCGTTATTTACTGCAGGAGCGTCAAAGCCGTACTCTTTCACAATGTCAGTGAGAGGGGTTTTTTTGGTGAGGAGTTCGTTGAAGACGATTTTTAATTGGTTATCCAGTAGGGTCTTGTTCTGTTCTAGTTTCAAAAATGCTTCAAAAGGCTGAGCGAAATCGGTGAGAAATGTGTTGATGGGGATTCAGCTTTTTAAGACGGGTCAAGAAATCCGTTTTGCAACGGTTTTGGGGTCAAATCCTTTTTCTACTTGTGTGAAAAAGAAGTCAAAGAGCGATTTGTCAGTGAGGAGAGCGTTGATTTGTTCTTTATTGAGTCCATAGGTTTTGCAGGTTTTGATGTATTGGTAGGGGCGGTAAATGGTGGTCATTGTGTTGGATGAGGGGAGATGTAAAAAGTTGTTTTTCATTAGAATTTTTACGGTTTAGTAGGACTATTGCAAGTTTGTTTTAAGTAGAGTCTAAGAGACAAATGAAGAAAAATTTTTACTATGGATTACTTGAAATTCACTTTCCGGATAGGCTTCTAAAAAGGTGCTCGGAATTTTTGCTTTTTGTCCAGCATTATATTTGTATTCAAAGGCTGAGAGTTTCCCATTTTTTTCTTCTATGTAGTCAATTTCTTGTTGTTGGTAGGTTCTCCGAAAATAGGAGTTTACTGAAATTCTTTGGTTGGCATTGTATTTCATTCTTTCTGTAATACAAAAGTTTTCCCAGAGTCAGCCTTTATCATTTCTTAGCTCCAAGGTATTGAAATTATTGATGAGAGAGTTTAGAATTCATAGGTCCCAGAAATAGATTTTTACTGTTTTCGTAATTTCACTTCTTAGATTTCTACTAAATCCTTTCAATTTGTAGATAACAAAGCTCTTTTCGAGTAAATCAATGTAATTTTGTATGGTTATGGTGTTGATGTTGAGTTTATTTGCCAATTCCGTGTAGGATACTTCACTTCCGACTTGTAATGCTAAGAGTTGTAAAAGCTGTATGATGAATTCTGATTTTCTAATACCTGAAAATTCTAGAATATCTTTATAGAGATAGTTATTCACGATAGATTTTAGGGTTTCAGATTTTTCTGGTTCTGAATGGTCGAAGACTCACGGATACAGTCCCCATTGCAGTATTTCTTGGATTTTACTGGGAAGTTGGAGGATGGTATAATTTTTGCTAATTTCTGCGATACTGAGTGGATATAGATACAATTCGATTGCTCTGCCTGTTATATTTTCGTTCACGAATTTCGAAAGTTCAAAACTACTAGAACCTGTAGCGATAACTTGTACTTCAGGAATATGGTCGTGGATGACTTTCAGTATAGAGCCAATATTTTGTACCTTTTGAGCTTCATCAATGACGACCAATTTCTTGCCTTGAAATAGAGTTTTCAAGATAATATCGTCAGGTTTACTAAGAGCTTCACGGTTGTAGAGGATTTCGCAGTCTAAAAAAAGTGCTTCTTCTCAAAATTTAGAGAGGACTTCCTTACAGAGTGTTGTTTTTCCTGTCTGTCTTGCTCCATAAAGAATGATGGTTTTTCCCTTACCAATTCGGGATAAAATAGTGTCATAGAGGATTCTTTGAAACATTATACTAAATGAATTAAGTAAAATTCATTTAGTATGATATTGTTTTTTGATAGAAATGCAAGTTTTTTTTCTTTCTGTCTGAAAAAATTCGTAAAAGATTTGCTAATTATGGTAAACTTGAGTATACTAGAGTAGTATTTATTGTAAGACAGAGAAAAAGAGTCATTATTTATGGTGACGCGGAAATGGCTGCCGGTGAAGTAAAATATGATAATTATAAACCAACAGATGATCAAGAAAGAATAACATCTTTTGGAATGAATGGGTTGGAGTGTTTGGACTATATAAAAAAATCGTCTAAATCGGTCGTATGGCTTAATCCGATTTTTCAGAAAGAGCGAAAAAGCAGAGATACTTCGGGCTCCCTTTCAATGATAAAGGGAAAAATTCCTATGTATGATTTAACGGTAGGAGGCATTGAAGATGCTGTACAATTTTTGATGAGGAAAAAATAGGTGAACTCTTACAAAGAATGCTGATTGGTGATGGGGAATTTTTTTTACTTAGTTTGCTGTTGCATCTCTGGAAAGAAATGCTATACTGGTAGATATGAATTAGTTTTTTATTTTTTTAAGCATATAAAACAGATGTATTTTACTATTGGTTTTTCGGGACCAGCGGGAGCTGGTGTGAATACTGCGGGAGTGATATTGGCAGAATTGTTAGCTGAGAGAGGGTATACTCTTTGGTGTGATAAAGAATATGCTTCTATTATTAAAGGGGATAATAATTGTTTTTTTATTTCCCTATCGAATACGAAGCAGGTTCAGCTTTCTAGAAAGGTTGATCTCTTTTTTGCATTTGATACATTTGCGATAGATAAAAATCAGGAGATTTATACCTTGGAAAATGTGGTTTCCTTTAAAGGAGTACGCTCTAAACATCTCAATATTTTTTCTTTGGGAGCGTGTTTGCAGATTGTGCATATTCCGCTTTCGGAAGGAGTAGAGATGATTAAAAGATATTTTTCAGCAGATAAATGGGAGGGAAATTTTGCAGAGTTGGCAGCAGGGATGGAGTATGGACAGCAGCATTTTTCTTCTCTTGGTGAGATGATTATCCTTTCGGAGAAAATTGGAGAGAGTACTACGTTGATGATGGGAAATCAGCTGATTGGGGAAGGGGCAATCAAAGCGGGATTAGAATTTTATTCTGCCTATCCGATGACTCCTGTCACTTCATTGATTGATACGATTGTTGCCCATCCGGAGGTGGTGTTTTTTCAGGGAGAAGATGAAATTGCAGTAGCGATGGCGATGTTGGGAGCAAGATTTGCTGGGAAGAGAGCGATGTGTGGAACGTCTGGAGGTGGGTTTGCGTTGATGACGGAGAGTATTGCGTTTTCTCATCAGGCTGAAATTGGGGGAGTATATGTATTGTGAATGAGAGATTGACCTTCTACAGGTTCGCCGACGTTTACTTCGCAAGGAGATTTGTCGTTTGCGATGAATGCGAGTTTTGGAGAGACTTCTCCGGCGGTGTTGGCTCCCTCTACCTTTGAGGAAGCGTATACGATGATGGGGCAACTCTTGAATTGGTCGGATATGTACCAGCATCCGGCAATTTTTCTGGTAGATAAACAGTTGTGTGAAGGGTATAAAACGGTTGCAGAAAAGGATTTGCAGCAGGTAGCTATCAATAGGTGAGAAAGGCTAGAAACGGTTCCAGAGACAGATACCTATCTGCGTTATGCGGTTACGGAAAATGGGATTTCGCCGTATGCAATTCCGTGAAATGAGAATACGCTGTTTATTGCGACGTCTTATGAGCACGACGAGTCTGGAGCAACTAGTGAAAGCCCAAAAGTCAAAGATGCGTTGATGCAAAAAAGGTTTAGGAAAAGGCTGACATTTTCTGCGAAAGAGTTTGCCGGTAATGTAAATGCGTTTGAAGTGATTAATCAGCAGGCAGAAAAGTTTTTTGTAACGTGGGGAATTAATCGTTATAATTTGGAGAGACTTATTGAGAATAGACCTGAGCGAGGGCTCATTGTCATCAAAATTTTTCATCCTTTTAGTTTGGATATTCTCCATTTCTTCAGAAAACACGAAAACCAAATTAGGAGGCTGGTTTTTGTAGAGATGAACTATGAGGGGCAGATGGAAAGATTTATTCGTCAGGAATGTGGACTTACGACTCCTGCACGGGATGAAAAGATTTCTCATTTTAGAAAGTATACGTTGTATCCTATTTTCTTGGAGGAGTTGGAACTGTTGTTATTATCTTAAATAGTATCTCAAATGAGATTTTATATAAAACCTGGTAGTAATGTATAGAAGCTATCAGGCTTTTATTTTACAATTAATTGTTAAATGGCTAAAACAGGGCAAACATATATCCCTTCAGATTTGGATATC
>JAITQZ010000028.1 GCA_031288635.1 Candidatus Peribacteria bacterium
GAGAGGATTTGAGAGGGTAAAAACTGGAGAGTATACGATTGAGAACTCCCAGAAAATAAAAAAGAAATGGTTCAATTTTTCTGATGAGATAGTGTTATTCCCGTATGTTGACCTAGAAACTCTTGTAGAACCAACTGTTCTTTTTTGGTAAAATCATAAAAGTTATTTTTTACTAGCTCTTCGTATCAAGTAAACTCAATAATTTTATCAGATTTTATATTTTCATATCAATTTTTTGAATAAAAATCATAAAATTCTACACATAATCTAATAGAGTCTTTTTCGTCTAAAAAGTGATTAAGAGGATTTAGAATAACATTATTTCGTTGCACATCTGCTGAGATGTTGGTAGTATCATCAAAAAACTGCTTTTTACATAGTTCTTGCTTTTCTATTTCAGAAAGGTTATCGGTTTTGAATGATGGTTGTAAAATAAAATAGGAATATAATTTCTCTACATATAACAGAGAATTTTCTATAAAGACTCTTTGTATAAGATAATTCAAGTGTTGTGCATCTCCATTTTCTGATAAAATAAAAAGTTCATTTGCTCCAGCTTTACTTATGAGTAATTTTCTTTGAATGAGAGGAAGCAAATTCCCCGATAATCCTCATTCTTTTTGGATACTGTTATTTAATATCTGTTCTGCTCTTATAAAATTTTGAGTTTGTAAAGCCAATAAAAAGTCTAAAATTACTTTTTCTTCCACTTTTCTCTTTTGTGGTAGATAAGTAGTATAAGGGAATATCTGATATTCTCAAATTTCATCCCTAGTCATTGCATACTCTGAATGTAAACATTTTGTAGAAATAGTATGAAAGTCGTCTGGTAAATATCCAAGATTGTAAATATATACATTATCCTTATTGTTTGCTTCAGTATACTCCTTATCAATTACTGGTGCTTTTTCCCATAAAGGAGAATAGAGAGAGTAAGTGGTTTCATCCTTTTTAATACTTCTTTCCACTAGAGAACAAGGTAGCTTAGATGATAATGGTATATACACTATATCTTTGGTTATTGTTATTTGATGGCAACCTGCACATAGAAAACATAGCATAACAACAAAAAGGATTTTCGACTTTATTTTCATAATTATCTATTAGTATTAAAAAAAACAATCCCATTATGATAATGGGATTGTAATTATACATTTCTATAAATCAAGACTATATATGTTGAAACAACAATATAGAATTTTGATTATAGCTACTTGTCCGTTTGTTTGACAAGAGAAGTCTATCTAAAGTGCATTTTTTTTCAACACCTGAAGATTCCAAACAGTCTCTGTATCGAACAATGTCTACTCCATTAGTTTGCTCTATTCCTGTTAAAATTAGGAAATGCCCCCATCTGCCATTATTATTAATGGTTTCATCTACAACATAACAAACGTTTTCCGGGTAATTTGCATACGCACTACCATCATAGCTTGTAGCATTGCCTGCATTAGCACTTCTTATTACAACGGGTACCAATATAATATTATAAGCAAGGTTATTTATAATATATTGTTTCATCGTTGAAGAGGAAGAAGAATTATTGTAATAGACATTTGTATGAGGATATACAGTCCTATCTTGATTAAAAAAATAGTTTTGTAAATTCCCAACATTCGGGTCATCCCCTGATGAATAGTTATTTCTAATGTAAGTATCTATGGCACTAGCCTTTGTACCAGTAAGAGAATATGTTTGGTTGTGATATCCAGCATTTCTGGTATAATCAACAAGCATATCCATTGCTATTACGTAACTCGTAGCTCCACAAGTATTTCCACTCTGTTGAAGATGTGAATAATACGAAAGATACGGTATACTCGCATTTGCTCTTGTAACTGGTCTGTCAGAGACATCAGAAAATAACTCCTCAGCAGGGGTAGGAACTACGATATCATCCTTTGTACAGGATGATAAAGACACACATACTACGGCGATGAAAAACATCGCTACTACAATTAAATTTAATTTTTTTATATTCATTTTATAAATATTTTGTTTTTTTCCTCCGACTAGGTAGCGTCATTGGGTATTACTTTATAGGGCTACCTCCCTACTATCATTTCCCGTAAAGTAGCTAATTTTACTAGGCAAGCGAATAGACACTTGGAGAGGGATTTCACAAAGAGACTCTCATCTTCGGCTTTTTTCTTTCCTTGAAAGAATTTGGCATTTTTTTGTTTTTCTTACGTCATCATCTCTATATTATTTTTGTTTTTCCATTTCAAGGCACTACTAAAAAATAGTGCTAGTAAAGCATTTCTTTTTTTAATCTACTATGTGAATAAAAAATCTGCTTTGAGGTACCTTCATTTATACCTTATTCTGTGGTATTAAATGAACGTGGTTGTATGTATAAGAAAGTCCTCTATAAAATCAAGAGTATTTTTACTTTTTTTTGTGGAGCATTTAATGTCGTTTTTCTCCGTATTGTCTTTTGTGTTCTTTTTTTCCTATAGTAATTTTTTTCAAATTGCTTTTCCAAAGGAAATCACTATACATTTTTTTATGCACATCTGACTCATCGGAGCCACCAATGTCGGAAAATCTACCCTCTTTAATCGTCTCATCGGACAGTTTAGAGCTATCGTGACGGATATTCCTGGCACCACAACTGATATTATCACCCATACCTTAACGCTAGACGGCGGAGAAGTTTTGACTTTTTTTGATAGTCCGGGACTGCTGGATTTCACTGACGAACTTCCTTATATCGAGAAAATCGTGAAAGTGTCTGACGTTTTGCTCTTTCTTATTGATGACATCGTAGGTATTACTGCAAAGGAACAGCATATTTTGCAGCTCATCAGAACAGAAAAAAAGCAGAATCAAACCCTGCTCGTCATCAACAAACTGGACGTGAAACGAAAAGAAAGCGAAACCGACCTCGCACTCACGGAATATTACGGACTTGGCTTTACCAACGTGATTGGTATCAGTGCCAAAACCGAAAGAAATCTGACCGAAATTCAGCAACAGATTGAAATTTTTTATAAACAGCGAAAGAAATCCCACCCAACAGAAGATATTTGAATGGGTCTGATACCCACCCAAGACCGTATTGGTCTGGCAATAGTGGGGAAACCGAATGCTGGAAAATCGACTTTACTCAACACTTTAGTTGGGAAACCGCTGGCAAAAGTCCAAGATATCGCTGGAACAACGAGAGACTACCTTGTCGGAGAGTTTGACTATAAAGGAAAACACTACCTCGCTTACGATACCGCAGGAATTAAGAAAAAAGGAAGTATTCACGGTATCGAAAAAATCGCTTACGACAAGACCAAGGCAATGCTTGAATATGTTCGTCCAGTCGTGGTTTTTATGGTTGACTGCACCCAAGGCATTACGCACAGAGATATGACTTTGCTGCAAGAAATTCACAGTTTAGCTTTACCGATTATCTTTGCATTGAACAAAGTTGATTTGGTTAATCCAAAGGGTATTGAAGCAATGCTCAGAAATACTCAAGCTTATTTAGAATTTGCGAAATATCTCCCCATCGTGCCAATGATTGCAACTACAGGACAGGGGGTTGAAGACGTGATGAAAATGGTGGGACTCCTACAGAAAGAGAACCAGAAAAGAGTCTGAACTAGAGAGCTCAATCAATCCTTGCAAACCGAGATGATTCAGCGTCCTCCCAGATTTCCCAAAAATAAGATTGCCAAAATTCTCTATGCCACCCAAATTGCTGTTGATGCCCCGACGTTTGTACTTTTTGTCAATCACAAGTCCCGTGTAAATTTCGCATTCAAAAAATGGGTCGAGAATACTATTAGGAAGCATTTCGGTTTTATTGGCGTACCTCTCATTGTGAAGTACAGAAATAGAGGAGAAAACTGAGCAGAAAACGGTGTACAAGTGCGTTATGAATGACCCGAAGAACTACCAGTGGCGGACTCTCCTGATAAGGGGAGAGAGAGGAGGACGAGATGACCCCGGAGGAGGAGCCAAGCATACGACGAAGGGTCAGCGAGGACGACGGAAGAGGGATTTGCCAACACCACTCCGCTTTCCCATAATCCCTACAACAATAAAGGGAAAAGAAAGCGAGAAAAACAAGCAGAACAACACGAAAGACCTTCATCAACGCAAACCAAGCCATCGTACACAGGTAAGAAGGGGTCTTGAACCCGTCCAAGTGAAGCGAAAAAACCTGCCAAAAGAATTCCACCCAAGAGAGATAGCAAATACACCAACATCAAACAAGCCAAACAAGGAAAATTAAATGAAATGTTTACCAAAGTCTACGGAGAAAAAACCAAAAAAAGCAGATGAAAAAAATCTCACCAATTCTAGAGTGGATGGTGAGATTTTTCTTTAAAGTATTTTGAGGGAGATTAGTTTTTTTTACAGTAGATGAGTTTGATGTAGGGGTTTTGAATATTCACAGATTGTTGCACTCCCAAATCACCATAATCTGGCGACCCACTTTGCCAATCATATGCTTTTGCTCCATCAGTAACTTTTCCTGGTGTATTCGATTTCACATTCTCTGGTCAGCTTACTACTTTAGATCAGGTTTTTCTCCAAACAACCTGTAGCTGATTATCATAATCACCTCATTTATTCGATCATAACCATTTATTTCATGAAACGGTATCTACACCTGCACGATATCAATAAGGTGCACCTGTATAACCATAACTTTCAGCAAAAAACGAATCTACCATCCAGTGACTATGAGGGGCAATCTGATTTGCTGCTAACATAACACTACTCTTTCCTCCCGTTTCCTTGGAATTACTTGTGGAACCCATAATAAATCTATTATCTGCAGCAGAAAATCTGGTCCATCCACTCGGACAAGCTGATAAGTCAAATGCCATTACTGCTCCGGCTGGAATGCTTCCAGTAGTAGTATTAGAGCTATTACTTTGTTTGAGACTTTGCAGCTCTGCATCCATTCCCGCTATATACTCTATCAAAATATCCCAATTGGTAGCGGTAAGCTTCTTATCATTTGCCCCCGCTTTGAGATTACGTAAAGCAGCAACATCGCTATTTCGTGCTAGGATTACTGCTCCTCCGAGCAACACGAAAGAGATAAAAACTAATGCACTCACCAAGGGTTTAACCATCAGCTTTAGAAAGCTGTGAACTTTTGTTTTCATTTATATTAGATAAAAGAATAAAAAACATCTTACTGTACCTAATGATATCTATATCTTCAATTTTTGCAACTTTTCTGGAAGATTTTCTCTCGCTCTTGTAAAACTCCCGAGAATTCATATACTACCGAACACTGCTACTAAAGAATCCTTTCATCTTCTTCTTTCCTTTCTATGTTTTACCTCCGACAAGAAAATTTCGACCCTAAATACCCAAAATTCCGCGTCCTGAAAGCTCAGAAAGAATTTTGAATACAGAATTATCTTCTCTATGAACAGTTGCCTACTATTATCGAAAACAGTGTCAGTTACCCCAAATATCAACATATTTTCCTTTTGGATGACCAGAGGTTTCATTTTTTTAGTTTTGTGGTGGAAGCATATTTTGCAGATAAAATCACGCTCAAAGACCTTCAAAAGCTGATTAACGAAAAAATCGCCCTCGCTGATAAACAGACCAAGGAAAAATTTCTCTTTTCCCATTTGGATACGATTGATGTCGACGGACAGCGTAAAAAGTTTCTCATTGGAGAAAAAGGAGCAATAAAATGCAGAATTATTCTGGTCTATCTCAATAGAGAAACTTGCCTAGCATTTAACGATAAATATGGAAACTTTCATCAACAAAAAAATCTGGAAATCATCCCAGAGAGCTTTCAAACGTTGGCTTTTCTAAAAACTACTATCAAAAATGACAGCTTTTTATTACTCTATATTAGAGATTCACATTGTAAGGGAATTCTCGTGGAGAAGGGGTTTTACAAGCGTATCGAAAGTATCAATCTGGGAGTAAACGCCTTGATGCAAATGTACAAAGATAATGGGATTTCTAAGTACCGATACAAAAATTATCAGGAAATTGAAAACAACCCTTTTGCAAAAAACCTCGTCATCCAAACTCTGGAATTTTACGCCCAAATGCTTTGTAAATGGATAAGTGAGGCAGACATTTGAGGGAAAAATTTGTTTGTGATTTCTTCCATTATGAAAAATGAACACTTTATGGAAATCTTCAACCAAGCCTACAGCAAACAGTCCCATAACTATATCGTCCCTTTTCATTTTCCAGAGGAGTTGGAACTCCTGAAAAAGCAATGGGAACCGGAAGATATTGACGCTCTCATCTATCTCAATAAGGTAAAAGCGAAAGAGATTGAAAACTTATCTCCTCATTTGTCAAGTCAAAAACACTATTAAAGCCTTGCATACCTTCGTAATTTTCCTATATTGAAAGTAAATTTTCCCCCTAGGGGAACTCTTTACCTTTCTTACCCTAAAACAAATGGCAAAAACCCTAGAAAAAAACCTGGATAAAGTTTCCCAGGAAGTCAGTGAAGCTGTAGAAGAAGTAAAAGAAACGATGAACGAAGTTGGAGGACGATGGAACAAATCTCCCATTGAAGAAAAAATTACTACCATTCTCGGAACCGTCTTCCTTTTACGAGGGCTTTGGGAACTCAAGACCTTTATTTGAGGAATTCTCTTACTATTGGCCGGAGGATTACTGGTTTCCGGATACTTCAATAAGTGGCTCAAACCGCTTTTTGCTCCTACTAAACCAGAAAAAAAATGAAATGAAGTGGTAGCTAGCCAACCCGCAAGAGCGAAACCTGCACCCAAAGCCATCCCTGCAAAAAAGTCAACAAAAAGATAATCCCTTTTTTCTCTCAAAGACTAGCGGAAACGTTGGTCTTTTTTATATTTCCTATGAAGTTAAAGAAGAATCGATTGAAAATGAATATCAGATTTTTATATTTTTCTTGTTCTTATTTTTTTCCCTTTCGTAATGACTCAACAATTCACTACTACCGACCTCCCTGTGGAAGTCATCAAACAATCTTTCGGTACGCCACTTCAATCCTTTACTACCAAAACTCAAGGCATCTGAGTTCATCGAAAAGAACTCTTTGGAACCCTCATTTTGATAGGGATTTTTGGATGGAGTGTCTTTTCTACCTTTCAAAGTATTACTTACCTTGGGTGGGAATATTACTTTCAGCAGAGAAAGAGCGACCTGTTTTGGACTATCATTTTTATAGGGTTTATCATCTATCGAATCCTCCACCTCAAAAACGTGCTCTCCACCTCTGCAGAAATCTTTGCCAATGGCTTTTACCTCCAGCACGGGAAGAAACAATACGCCTATGCTTTTACCGATATTGCACATCTCCAAAAGGCTTTCTTTCGCGGCGGAAATAACCAAATCAATTCCATTCGCCTCACCTTTTATCTCAACTCTGGCGAAGTTGTCACCATCCAAGAGAGTTGAACGGAGCTTTTAGTTCGTTTCGCTGACGCTCTCACTCTCGCCTACGTAGAGCACAAAAAAGCAGCTGTATTGGAACAGTTCAAAAAAGGGGAAAGAATCTGATTTTGACTTTTGGAACTCGACAAACACACTCTTTACTACGATGGCAAAGAACTCCCTCGAAACGACATCTCAGAAATCAAGGAAGCAAGGTCAGACAGATATTTACTGGTAAACGACCTCCAAGACAAAAAGCTCGCAAAACGGGATTTGAATGAAATCCGAGATGAAGACCTGTTTCTCATTCTATTATCTGGAGCTGGAAAATACCCATTATAACCTCATAGAATTCTTTTTATTCTGCTATGATATACTACCTTATGAACTATGCACAACTAGCTCTGGAAGCACACTTACAACACAAAGGAAAACTCGAAATTCATTCAAAAGTCCCTCTTACGACCAAAGACGACCTCGCTACCTATTACTCTCCTGGAGTTGCTGAACCTTGCCTAAAAATAGCCGAAAATCCTGATACCGCCTACGACTACACTCGAAAATCCAATACCATTGCCGTTGTCAGCGACGGTTCTGCGGTACTTGGACTCTGAAACATCGGGTGATTAGCAGGACTCCCCGTAATGGAAGGGAAAGCAATCCTCTTCAAAGAATTTGGCGGAGTAGATGCAATCCCGCTGGTTCTTTCAACGCAGGACCCGGATGAAGTGATTAAAACTGTAGAGGCTATTGCTCCAACCTTCGGGGGGATTAATCTGGAAGACATTGCAGCACCAAATTGCTTTTATATTGAAACCGAGCTCAAAAAAAGGCTGCATATTCCTGTTTTTCACGATGACCAACACGGGACAGCCATTGTCGTGCTTGCAGGACTTATCAACGCATTAAAGCTGAGGTTAAAATCGGAAAATCCCCCCTACCCCCCTTCCCCATCCCGCAGTACTGCGGTACGGGGCACCGTACGAAAGGGGATAAAAATTGTTATCTCTGGAGCGTGAGCTGCTGCTATTGCCATTGGCAAACTCCTTCATCAAGCCTGAGCAAGCAACATCATCTTCATTGACAGTAAAGGGGTGATTTCTTCTGCTCGTGAAGATTTGAATGCGTCTAAAAAAGAGCTCTTGCTTCTCAATCGTGATGATGTGAAGGGAAGTTTGCAAGACGCTCTGGTGAATGCAGATATTTTTATCGGAGTGAGTAAAGGAGGACTATTGAAAGCTGACGATATTCGCCAGATGGCTCCAAATCCTATTATCTTTGCTTTAGCCAATCCTACGCCGGAAATTATGCCAGAGGAAGCGAAAGCAGCTGGTGCGTTTATTGTTGCTACAGGAAGGTCAGATTTTCCTAATCAGGTGAATAATGTCCTCGCATTCCCGTGAATTTTCCGTGGAGCATTAGACGCAAGGTTACCGCAGATTACGGATGAGCATAACATTGCTGCTGCGAAAGCCTTGGCAGAGTATATTACGAATCCTGATGTTGAGCATATTTTGCCCTCTGCACTGGATAAGGGTGTGGCAAAGATGATTGCTGAAGCGGTAAAGGGAGTCTAGAAAACTATTTTTGGGGTCAATATGATTTAAATACTGGTGGAGTTCGCCATTGTTGTTGCGGTAAAGCGTTTAGTGCTTCCACGATTTTGGTAATAGTTTTCGGACCTGGGATACCATCAGGAGAAAGAGAATTAGCTTGCTGAAATGCCTTTATAGCATTTTTAGTTTTAGAAACTGTTTTTCCTTTGTCTGCTAAAATTCAATCCACTTTTCCAAAATCATATCCTAATTTTTTCAAAGCAATTTGAACCGCCATAATCAAGACTCAAGAATTTCTTTTAGTTAAAGATTCCCAACTTAAATCTTTCTTCTTCTCAAGGTAATCTTTTACATCATCCATATTATAGACAACATTACCATTCTCTACTTTACCAAATGATGTTCTCTCAACAACGGGACGAAGTGTGTCGAGTTCTTCTTTTGTTTGCTCTTTAACCCAATCGACAGGCCTAAAGCTTGCTTCAGGTTGAATGAATTTTTCTGGCATTGTAATAGTATACAAGAATAAAAGTACAGCTGAAGATAACTACTTTTCCCCTTTCATAAAAAGCACTCTCGCCGTGAGTGCATACAATCTAAGACAAACTACCAATTGATTTGGTGCTCGACTAATAAGATTATTCAGCAGCGAAAGTGCTTCATTTTCTTATTAGTCAAACAATTAGACCATCTACCAAAAAGGCATTTTACTTACCCTTTCAAATCGGTAAAATTTTGTCTTAAACTGTATGCACTATCAATAATAAGGATTTTTTTTGGAAATGCAAATTTTACAGAACTTTTTAAGAAAATTGTTTTAAGATGTCTGTTTGAGCCTCGCTAAATGTCATCCCCTTTTCCCATAATTCTTTCGCTAATTCCCCTCCCACATACCTCCAATGTCGCGGTTCTACCGCGTAGCCATCAGTCTCTTTTCTTTTTTGATAACTCTGATGAAATCCATATTCCCAAGCGTGCTGAGCTAACCATTCATACTCTATCTGATACTTCGACAAAAATTTTTCCTCATTGGTAGCCTCCCATAAATCCACAGCAAGCCCTAGTTGGTGTTCAGATTCTCCTGCTCTAGCACAGTAGCCACTTTGTTTACAGCTCTCGGAAATCTGGTTTTTCTGATAGTCATAACTCCTGTAGGCACTCATTACCACGATGGGCTGCTTAAAGTCCTCGTAAAAAGCGAGAGAAAGCTGTATTAATTGTTCATTCGCCTCTGCCCTCAAAGAACGGTTACCTTGAATTTTCAAGGTCTCAGAACTCTGCATTTCCACCAAATCGGAAGGGGCATATTTTACATCAGAAAAAGGCTTTCCTACTGAGACGAATTTTTGCAGGTCGTCGTCTGGGAGATTGGCGTAGTCAATAGAGGGTTCGTTGGTGGGAGCCTCGTCAAGGATTTGAAGAGGAAGAAGTGATGCTGTGGGGTTTTGTTCGGGGTCGATAAAAGGTGCTGTACCACATCAAGAAAGGAAGAAAAAAAAGCAGAGTGAAAAGAAGAGAGACAGATTTTTCATAGGTTTATTATATCCATCTCAGGTATTATTACAATCGAAAGTTTCTTCTCTGTTGTGCAATTTGTTCCACTTCACGTAAATCCATTTCTCAAAGTAATAATAAAATATAACTATGAGAAATATAATACTGATTTTTTCTTTTGCAAGATTTTTGTAAGATATTTAAGATAGAGAAGAAATTCTATTTTCTCAGTACTTATGTCATTTGAGTATCAGAGGCTGAAGAGAGCACTCTATCATCAGTTCCTGTCGGAAGATTTGAAGGGTCATTTGTATTATATCCTGCAATATTTACTACTCTCATACTCACTCACTGCCGATTTTCTGGATAATCATCTGGTACCATAGTATCTTTATGGAAAGCGTCTGCTATGAAATGATCATTTGGGATACCATATTTGTCTTGTAAATAGGCTTTAAATGCTAGAGCTCTCTCATTGGCTAATTTTTTATTATAGGTCGCTGCGTCTCCTGAGCCAGCATACGTTCGACTGGCTACCCCACGAAGCATAATAAACGCGTTTTGATTTAGTGGATCTTCAATCCCATTTTCTTTACATAACTGCTGAAATACCGTCTCAATCTTTTTTGGATCTCTCGGTAAAACCTCATTTGTAGGAACTAAGATCCCACCATCAGTTGGATTTTTTATCATTCCTTCTATTTCTGTTTGAATATCTTGTCCGATACGATAACGAATATCAGATGGCTTTTCTCTGTCTAATGGCAAAAGGAAGATTGGCAAAAGTCGGTGTGGAAATTGTGTTTTAGGATATACTTTAGGTACCGTATGAGGAGGTAATGCAGCGATTTCACTTGGTCAAAGATATGGGGGAAGCATCTTTTGTTCTGGTGCTGGTCAGAGTTGTTTCACTTCTGGTTGCTGTCATTGTCATTCTGACATATTCTGATTTACATATTTATCTCTCAATGCATAATAACGCTCTCTAATTTGGGTACCATTTCCATTTTCAGGGATATACTCAGTCTCAGACTTTGCTGAACGGACAGTTCTACCATTTTCAATCCATTTCCATTCTCATTTCTTTGCTGTATTATGAGATGGAGTGTTTTCATATACCATCCTATAATTATAACCATCAATAGTGATTCACTCTGGAGACGTTAGTTTTGCATCAAATTCATCAACAAGTTTATTTTCAATGTTTTCTCTTGCAATTACATAATCTTTGGAAGGAATATTTTTTGTAGGTTCACTCTCAACTTTGCTTTCCAATACATTTTTTTCTTCTTTTAAGAGTGCAATTTCATCCTGTCTTACTTGCCTAAACTTGGTACCTACCTCCTCTTTTAATGCAACAATTTCTTGTTCTTTTTTATTAATGTCGTTTTCGATCTTTTGCTCTTCTTTCGGATCTGGATTTTTGGAGGCTCTTAGTTTAATAAGTTCTCATTCTAATTGTGCTTTCTCGGCCTGTAATACTTTAATTTTTTGCATTCTCTCTTCAATACCTTTGATAGAACGTTCAATAGAAGTAACTCTGGCCTTGCCCTTGGCATCAAGCTCTTCTTTTCACAGCTTTTCTAGCTTTCTCTTGGCGTTATCTATTCTTTCTTGAGTAGGTGCTCAATGTCACTGTCTCGTTAACTCTTCTATCTCCAAATCTATTTCTTTGATTCTTTCTTTAATCTGTTCTTCGGAAAGTTTAACTTCTTCTTTCATATTAGTTTTCTTTCCAACTTCTTCTCATGTTTTTTCTCATGACTCTGGCTTACTCTTTGCATTACTTCTTTTAGCCATCTCCGCTTCTAATTGTTTTCCATACTCTTCATATCTCGCTTTAAGAGCTTCTAAATCTGCTTTTGCCTTAGTATCTTTTACATTAGGCAACTCTTTCTCTAGACCTTCTACAATCTGTTTGTTTGCCTCTACCAGTTTAGCTCACTCTCCTTTGTCAAGCATCTTCTCAGCTATAGAGTCAGGTTTATTGTTTGGTTTGGATGTCCTTTGATTTCTCGGCTTAAATCCTCTCATAATCAGTCCCATTCCTGCTGCTAATCCCATCATCTGAAAAATCATCTCTGGATGTGATTCACCTGTCAGCCAAAGTTGTCTTTGGTTTTCTACAGCACCCATAAATGCACCATCCCCTACCGAAAGGGTGGTATTTCCCAATCCTTTCGCAAGTTTGTTGGCATTCGCTGAAAATATTTTAGATAATCCTTTAAGCTGTTGGATATACCTTCACAGTCCTGCTGTAACCAATGAAACTCCAACGAAGGTTGCAGTCATTGTAGCAGTATCTACAAATCATTCATTAAACGTTTCATACGCTTTTCCTTGTACAAATTCACCTCCTATCATTACTGCCGAACCAACTAATGCTCAAACTACGACGGTAGAAACTGTAGTCATCGCAGCCGTAGCAGAAGCCATTCCTGCCACTGATGCAATCGCTCCAGCTAAAGCAGCACCTCCTGCACCAGCAGTAGCTACTGTAGCAACAATTGCAGCTACAAGTACTGCAGCCATAGCGGTATATTCCTTTAATTTCTGAGTATTTCTATCAGACGTATTAAGATATCCAAATCCTTTCATATCAATATATGCTTTTGCAATATCCGCATCAAGTCCAGATAGACCTTGGAATATGAGAGGAGACCGGCTATCATTATATCCCAACTGTTTCATTCTATTATCCATCTTTCTTTCATAATCATCCATCATAAAAGCACTTGTTTTCTGGATCATCTCATTAAGCTGGCTACTAACCAATTCCACATAATCAGTATCGGTTAATTTTGCTTGATCAATCGTTCCAAATCTATTTTGGTAATTTACATACGTAGCTAATAATCCTCTTTCATTGATAGAAAGATCTTTGTAGTCTTTTGTTATCCAATCTGCTCCAGACTTTCCGTTTTCTCCCTCTACCAGTACCTTTCCTCCAGGGAAAGATCTCAGTAACGTTTTTCTCTGCTCAATAGAAAGATCCTTACTTTCTTTATGTTCAGGTTTGATTGTTTTGCTTTCATCTAATTTGTCCATAAAGCCTCCTTTTCCTGTGGCAAGTTCTTGAAAAATCTCTTCTGACAAATCATAGTCTATAAAGTGATTATCTATATTCACTCTAGAACTCTCATCTCTAGCAACTTGAGCAAGTTCAAATAATTTGCCTCTTTTCATCTCCAACGGAAAGTTTCCTGTCTCTCCGGTATCAGGTGTATTTCTGATGTTATCAAAAATTTTCTCCCCTAACGTGTGCATATAGGCAGGTACACTCGATTTAAATGCATCAATTTTAGAGCGATTGTTAGCAATAGCTTGATGTTTAGCTACATATAAATCGATTAACTCATCAATGGGTTTCCCTTCTATTTCAGCATCGAGATGTTGTATTGCTATTTCGATATTTTCATCAGCGTCAGATTTTGTTAGGATATTTTCTAAAGCATCAGCATCTTTTACTCCTGTAGTCTCTCCACCTGTTCCACTGGTGATTTCCGCCAACTTTTTTTTATACGAACGTATCGTATCTTGCATTCCTTGTTTCTGAGGGTCAGTATCTGGCAGAGCTTGTACTCATTCTTCCAATAGAGGGAGAGCCTTTGAGATTTCTCTTTTTTTAATTCTCACTTCAGCCTTTTCGGATTCATTCAAATAGGTTTTTTTTAGAAGTGTCTGTATTTCTGTAAAATACGTATCAATAGAAGAGCTTAATTTATTAATATCGGTTTCTTTAGAAATCTCAGCGATATTTTTTTGTTCTTTAACCAAATCTGTATATTTCTCCTTCCAGAGTTTATTCATATAGTTTACTACTTTCTTGGTATTGCTATCGTTATCAAAAATTTTTTCTGTTTCTTTATGTCCATTAAAGAGGTTTGATGCAAACACTTCCCAATCCATTACTCCATTTTTCTGGTCAAACTCAATATAATGACTTGTCCAAAGAGCATTTGTTCCAAAAGGCTGATCATTTTCTGGCATCGTAATTTTACCATTTTTGATATTTTCTACAATTCTTTCCATCTCTGCTTCAATCTGATGTTGCATCCAAATAGCTTCTTTTGGATCTTTTCGATCGACATCTAATCCTTCAATAAAGACTTGATTATCATCTAATGCAACTTCCTTACCATCTTTATCTTTTACTTTTCCATTTTCCACTTTGAGCCCTTGTTTTTTTGCATCCATCGTAAAATTCTGATTTTTAGTTACCTTTTCTGTATATAGTTCTTTCCGTCTGGTATTGAGATAATTCACTACTTTATCTTCATTAGAGCCTTCATTTAGAAAATCATATAGTTTTTCTCCTAGCCTCTCATCAGGAAGTTTTTCTTTCAATTGTTTTTCAGTCAAAACACTGATATTATGCTGTCCAGATAAAGAGATAAATTCGGCAACTGTCCCTCCCCTCATAACGTCTTCAAAGGGTTTCTCCATATTCTTAGGGGTGCTCGTCCCATTCAAAGCTCCAATCACTAAATCTTCTAACACTTTTTCTGTAAGGTCATATAAGGCTCCAGCAATTTTCATTTCTTTTTTCCCATCAGGGCTTCCATTTGGCAAACGCAGTTGCATCTCTTTTTGAAAATCAAATCCCATCGCTTTGAAATTATTTAATATTCCTTTATATTTTTTTTCGTTCGCTAGAGTCGCCTGTGTTTTTTGTTCTACATATTCTTTTCCCTTTCTAGATGCCAATTCAGCAGTTGCAGGTAATAGTTGGACGCCTTCATACACTAGGGCTCTTTCATTTGTCCCTTCATATACAAACGTATTTCCCTTTTTCTCAATCAAAATACGATTATTACCTCCCGTGAGAGCTTGTACTTTTGATTTTATTTTAGCACTTTTTGATCCAGAATAATCCAACACGAGCTTATTAGCATCAGCTTGATTAGACATTGCAACAATTTGGTGAATTTTCAAAGGATTTGCAGCTTTAGTAAAAACTCCATCAGCATCCAATGCTTTCACTTTTTGAGTTTGTTGGGTATCTACGATATTCTTTTTTGCTTCTTCATCTTTTTGCAAAAGTTGCTCATATTCCTGTCTAATTTCTTTAATCGCTGCCTTATCTGCTTCTGTGATTTTCGTAGCCACTTCCAAAGCTAACTCTTCGTCATTTCTGTTGTGCTTCCCATTTTCTATTTTTTTCTGGAATTCTTGTGCTTTTCTTTCAAAAACATTTTTAGCATTTTGAACATTAACCTTCGTATCCATTCCTAATTTCTTTCCAATATCAGAAAGTCCATATTTATGCAAGAGCTCCTGATAGGATTTTTCTCTACTCCCTAAAATTTCAGTCCCAGCACTATAAAAGGCTTTCTCATCATTGTACCCTCGTGATCCCCAAAATCACTTTCTCGTATCTACTTTCTGTTTTATTTCTGTTTTCAGCCCTTTAAGATCTGATGCAACAGAGTGCTCTTTTTGATCTAAAAGAGCTTTGAAGTCTGATAAGTTATTTCCTGTAGTCATTTTCCCAGTAGATTAAAAGTTAAAAATTGGTGTCTAACATCTTATCCGCAGCAGTTTTTTCTCCTAACTCCTCTAAGATATGAAGATTGTTATCCATTTTTTGAATAAGGGTTTCGAGTTCCTGCGATTCTTTTCTATGTTTTTGAGCTATATTGGAACGAAAAGCTTCAATCTTTTTCTGTCTCTCTGCCTCATCTTCAGTAAAAATCATCTCATAGAGAGTCATAATTTTCTCATCAGAGAAATCATCCAATCTAGCAAGCATTTTTATGTCAGCTTCTTGTCCTCTTTTTTCAAAGAACATTTTGAGTAATGCTTTGTAGTCTTTAACGGTATACATAGTAATAAGATAGGAAATTAAAATGGGGGCTAGTAGTACCTCCCCTTGAGTATACCCTAAAAAAAATTCTACGCAACTTTTAAGGCAGATTTTTCAGCACTTTGACTTGCAATATTATAAGCATTGATATATATATCTTGACATACTCATATCAGATACTACACTATCGTACAAATATTTTTTACATTTACTCTTGATTTTTTGACAAATAACCATATTAACAAAGCAGATTTATTTTTGACGTATCTAATGTCTCTCCCTCCCCACCAACAAGCCCTGCTCTACTCCCTAGACGAAACCCTTACACTAGGACAGCTCAAACGCGGAGACTTTCCTGACCCGCAAACCACACTCAATTCTCCTGCAGCCACCCAGCTCCAGCAACGAATGGCCACCCACCACATCACAGCTCTCACCCCAGAAATCCCCGAATATCCTGAGAAGTTTTCCCAAAGCAAAAACTCGCCCTACCTCGTCTACGCACTAGGCGACCCCTCTCTCCTCCAGCAAAAAACACTAGGTATCGTCTGACCCAGAGAAATGTCTCCTTATGCCGAAAGAATCTTGGACGCTTTTTTTCAGCAAATTCGCCAAATTCCCCTCACGACCGTCTCTGGACTCGCCAGAGGAGTCGACCACAAGTGTCATCAGCTTTCTATGCAATATCAAATCCCTACCATCGCCATTCTCGGTGGCGGACTCAGGCGATACCTCAAAAGCAACGCAAAAAAGCTGATTTCTGATATTGTAGCACAAGGCGGTCTCGTTCTCTCTGAATTCAAACTCGATTTCCAGCCTACTACACGAAGTTTTCCGCAGAGAAACAGACTTATTGCCGCACTCAGTGATGTTCTCTTTTTGCCGGAAGCCAGAGAAGGTTCTGGGAGTCTGATTACCGCAAATTTTGCTCTCCAAATGAAAAAAGACCTCTTCATCGCTCCCAATCAGCTTTTTTCCCCCAATGGTAAAGGCAGCAACCAACTTCTCAGCACTGGAAAAGCACACCTCCTGAGCAACTTTGATCAGATTTTAGAAAAATTTTGAAAAAATGTGGATTCCCAACATGTTATCGACTCCCTTGACAAAGTCGGCTGACAAGGAGGGAACTCTGAAGAATTCGAGATTTGAGCCAAAGATAGGGAGAATTTGAATGACTCCGAAAAACAGCTCCTTTTTTGGGTAAAGAAATTTCACCACCAAGACATTTCTCTCCGAAGTTGAGAAGTCGGCAAAGATTTTGGGGCACTCCTGTCGGAGCTGACTTTACTAGAGATGAAGGGGATTATTGAACAGGCCAGTCCGGGGTGTTATCTGGTGAGATAGCGGATTTGTTTTTACAGACCCCCTCGCTACGCTCGACCCCTTAGCAGGGATTAACGTAGCTATTGTTTTATCTCGTATTAATTATGTCAATGATTGACTCTTGTATGCACGCAATTTGATATATTCCATATAATACTGCTCTCACAATATATGCTAAAGAAAATAGAAAGAGACCAAAATCTACCAAAGCAGAAGAATTGATGTGGCATTGCATATTGAAAGGGAAAAAAATGCTGGGATACAAATTTACGAGACAAAAGACCATTGATTATTTTATCTTGGATTTCTATTGTGCAAAATTGATGTTGGGGGTAGAAATAGATGGCTGATACCTCGATGAAGAAGCACAAGTACAATATGATACTGAAAGAACAGCTAGATTAAACGAGCTAGGAATCACAATTCTTAGATTAAAAAATGAAGAAGTTTTACATCATTTGATGGAATGTGTCGAATATATTAAACAGTATATACAACACATAAAAGCATTTATCGCGTATCCCCCT
>JAITQZ010000071.1 GCA_031288635.1 Candidatus Peribacteria bacterium
ATTCGATTTGCTCTTTCCATTTGTTTATTGTGCTGATTTCTCTACGTTTTACTTGCTCTGGGGATTTTCCTTCTTTGTATCGATTCATTTTCAATGCGTCGATTTTTTCCTAGATTTCATTAATTTGTTTCTCTTTGTTTCTGATACCGTGTAATTTCGAATGTCCTCTGAAGAGGTGTTGTATCTCGGGAGCAACGTCAGAAATCATCGTTTTAAGTTTACTAAAATTGGTCGGGTCAAGTAAAATAGCTTGTAATTCTTGCTGAATTTCTGCGTCTTTGACTCCTTCTAATAGGAATGTCTTAACCATTTCTGCGGTTAGTTCGCTCTTTCCGGTAAAAAGCTTGACTCTTTTCCTAGAAATCCCAGGAGTAATCTCATAGAGAGTGTCTTGAAGGGGAGTAATTTTTGGCATTGGGTAATCAGAAGGAATAAAGTCTCTTAAGTATACTCCAAACTTAAAAAAAATGCAAGAAAGATCAGACTAAATTAAGAAACGTAAGATGCTCTTTACAGCTTTTTTAGAAAAATAAGATTGAAAAAGCAAATGAAAACATTATGGTAATAGAAGTTTTACTCACAAAACACAAACACAATGAAAAAAGTTCTGCTTTTTCTAGTCCTCTTTCTCTGTGGATATGGGATTTCTTTAGCTGAGACTCCCCTCTTGGGTGCCTCTTTTGCTGAGAACACACGCATTCACAATGTACATTATGGCAATACTACCATTCCTTCGCCTGTTTTTGTCTTGACGGGAGTCGTACCCAATCATGCTGACACTATTCATCTTCATCGAAAAAATGGAAAAAAAGCTGAAAACTTCACCATTGCCATACAGGATTGGAAAGAATTTTCGCTGACCTTTAGTTTACAATATGGAAATCTTGGCTCTGGACTTAATCGCTATACTATCAGCTTTTTCTCTGGGGATAAACTCGTAGAAAGAGGGACATTGTTACTCAGCAGCTCCTTTGAAAAGAGAAACATTGATACTGATATGTATCTCTATATTAATCCTCAAACAGAACCTGAGAAAAAAAACGGAGACATTGGGTTCTTGGGAGGCAGCTATTTACTTTCCCAAGGCGAAAAATTTTCTCTCCTGACGACTCCTTTCATTTATAATATCGAAAAGCAGCAACTCTTCACTACGGATAATCTCAAAACAAGCAAGCAAAGGATGCAAAAAGGAGATTTGTATTTGAATGGGGAACTGATTGCCGAGAATGTCCCTGTTGCTTATGGAGATACTGGCGGAGGCAATGCTATCAGCTTTTCTTATGAGCCTCAGCGTAACTATTTGGAGATTATCTACGGAGATGCCGATGGATGTGGATATAACAAACATATTGAAGGATATGCACTTTCGACGAAAGAAAAGTATTTAGACGTAGCGATATTCAACCACTGTGTTTCTGACAAAGAAGACTGGTATGAAGAAATGGGAGCTAACGGAGTAAGATTGGAATATCTCAATAAAAAGCTGGAAGTTTACCCGCTCTTTACTACGGGAGGCAATGAGACTCGTGTAGCTCTCAAATATCGTTATTCCCTCCGCAATGGGACGGGGCGAGATCTGAGGATGGAAGATTTTATTTTTCAAAATCAAGAAGTCAAAATTGATGAAGCAGGGATTTGTGAAGACAGCTTTTCGTATACGTTTGATACTGAAAAAGGCACCCTCATTATCCAAAGAAAGGAAAACGTGGGAGGAAAATCTGAAACGTACACCTGGAAAATAGCTCAAATTCCTAATTACTATAGGACACGTCCCTAGATAAGGGAAAATCCCTTGCAAATGGGAGAGCAATACCTATTTTATTTACATAGATTTTTATTTCTTTATCTGATCACTTATGAAAAAAACTTTACGAATTCTCCTCATTGTTATCGTTGCAATCGTGGCGGGAGTTGCCTACTTTGGATGCCAAAAAGGACGATTTCAAAACTTTGGAGGAAAAGAACCTCTAGAAGGAGGACTACCTACCAATCCTCTGGCTAACACTGCTCGAGAATTAAGAGAATTTGATGGACAGCCTGTCAATGGTGCATACCGCTTGGAATTCTCTGATACTAGTATAAGCACCAAGCTTTGTAATACCATTGGAGGAGATTACACGCTAGCAGACAACCTTATTTCAGGAGTCTTCTTTCAGACGAATATAGCGTGTACGGACGAAGAAAAAACTTCACTCGAAAATGCCTTTGACCCCAATGGGGCAGCGTTTAACATTGCAAGTACTCGTATGGAAACCGACAATTTAGAACGTCTCCTGCTAAGTACTGCAGCAGGACATACCTTTCTCTATACTAAAACACTTACAGTGGCAGAACCAGAAAATGTTCCCCAACCAGAAAATGTTCCTCAAGTAGAAGACCCTACTCTCATCGGAGGACAACAGGATGAACACGGTTGTTATCTTGGAGCGGGATATAGCTGGGATGAACAAGCTCAGGCGTGTATCAGACCGTGGGAAGTAGCAGAAAATGCTGGAATCAGTGGAAATGCTGAAGCAACTGGAAATGCTGAACTAACTGGAAATGAAGCAACTGGAGATGTTGAAGCAACTGGAGATGACACTAACATTGAGGAAGTTTCACCTCTTGAAGAACTAGCTCCTGAGCTTCCTGCGGAGTCTAACGCTTAGATACAGATAGTAAAAAGAGAGTGATAATGCTCTCTTTTTTACTTGTAAAAAATCTCTTGTTTTTTAGTCAAAAAAGAATATAAGCAGATATCTTTTTGTTTTCCCCTTCCAATGGACGCTCACATCTTTGAAAAGCTCAAAAAACTCAACGACCATCACCAAGAATATTGGTCTGCTCGTGATCTGGCGAAAGTACTAGAATACTCAGAGTATCGTTTCTTTCTTCCTGTACTTGAAAAAGCTAAAACTGCGTGTAAACAGAGTTATCAAGAGGTAAATGACCATTTCGTGGACGTGCACGATATGGTAGAATTAGGAAGTTAATCAAAACGTCAAGTAGAAGACATTCAGCTTTCTCGTTATGCTTGTTATCTCATTATTCAAAATGCTGACCCGAGAAAAGAGATTGTCGCTTTGGGGCAAACGTATTTCGCTATTCAGACGAGGAAACAGGAAATGAATGAACAATTTTTAGCAGACAAAGACAGACTTCTTTTAAGAGATGAACTAACGTTTCGCAATAAGAAACTCTTTGGAACAGCAAAACAATCCTGAGTAAAAGACTATGCTCAATTCAATGACTATGGATATATGGGACTCTATGGAGGAATGAGGAGAAAAGATATTACTAAAAAGAAAGGAATAGACGAAAAAGAAAATATTTTAGACTATATGGATGGTGAAGAACTCGGGGCGAATATCTTTCGTGCCACTCAAGCGAATGCGAAAATCAAAAGAGAAGGCTTTCTCGGACAAGCAGAGGCGAGTAATATTCACTATGAAGTAGGGAAAAAAGTCAGAACCACGATTAAAGAGCTCGGGGGAAGTATGCCAGAGGATATTCCCGCCAGAGAACATATTAAACACACAAAGAAAAGAATAAAGGCCTTTCAAGAGGGGATGAAGCAAAAGAAATTGCAGGTAGCTGAAAAGAGAGCATCATAGCTCTCTTTTTAATATGGTGTGGAGATTAAGGTGCTGGTGCTGGCGTTGGTGGGGAACGTAAATAGTTTTGTGTAAATAGAACATTAGGGAACAGAATAGATTGACTGAATGATAATGAAGGAAATCTAAATATCAAGATATGATTTCACTCTTCATTCAAAGATAGCTTC
>JAITQZ010000121.1 GCA_031288635.1 Candidatus Peribacteria bacterium
GCCCAACAGGGATACTAAACACTACACCAAGTGTTTTCACACTTCCGCCTTGTTTGAGCGTCCTAGCATCCCCTAAAATCAGTACCCCCACCTTATCCATAGAGAGGTCCAACACCAATCCTTTACTCCCATTTTCAAACTCCACCAATTCACTAAACATCGCTTCATCGAGCCCAACCACCGTTGCTACTCCATCACGCAGCTCCAAAATTTCTCCTTTTTTGGAAAATCCAGCTTTCAGGTCAGCTTTTTCTATCTGTTGTTGGAGTTTGATGAGAAGGTCTGAATAAAGAGACATAGAGAAGAAACTATATAAAGATACCTATAGCCTAGGAATATACCCACGAATTTCAAGAGGAAGAAAAAAGGCAGAGTTACTCCACCTTCTTTATCTTTTTTAAAAGTTTATAACATTCAATAATTTGCAATGCTTGCAAAATATCAACCATTGCAACAAAAACTAATACTTTATAGGCATATGCACTACCAAACAGTTCCAAAATTGTTATGGTAAACATTCCAATAAAGTGAAGGGAGATAGTGATGAACCCGTAACCTACGAAATTCCAATGACCATCGTCTTCACGCTTTCTCAAGAGAACTATTAGTTTTAGGAGAAAACGAATTCCCGTCACCAATAACACCATTCCTGCAATACTCCACCACAAAACAACAAATAAATCTGTCGTCATTTTATGGTAACAAAATACGATCGTAAGTGCCAGCAAAATAATACTTCCACCAGACACCAGAGACAGAATTTTTAACCAATTTACTTTTGTTTTTCGTTCCATTTTTTATCTTTTTATTATTGATATCATTTTATATTTAGAGAGATAATATAGGATACAAATAAATAATCAAGGGAAAATGAAACCAACCTTTCTATCCCAAAAGTTTCTCCAAATCCTCCGTTAAATTCCTCTCAAAAGACAATGCCCCTCTCTTCACCTGCACCCCAATCTCTTCAGAGAGAGAAGAAGAAAAATCTGCTTTTTTAAACTGCTGTTTGAACTCCTTTTCCAGTGCAGTATTTACTTTCTCGCTCGGTGAGTTAATCACAAAAGGTTGCACCATCTCCACAGAAGAACTAATTAACGCTTTCAGCATTTTCACCGATTTCTTCGTCAATTTTTTCTGTTGAATTAACAGCAGCAACAAGCTATGAAGCACTAAATCGTGTTGTTTTATCGTAGTCAACACAAGAGACATATGAAGCTTGTAAGCCCCATACCTCTGTAAAAGCTCATCCAATATAGAAAACAACGAAAAAAGAATTGAAGCTGGTAGCTCAGAAAGATATTGCTGATAAAAAGCACGTGAAGTCAGATACATCTCCAATAGGAAAAATAAATCTCACCTTCATCATAGGAAAAACAAAAACATTTGCAAGTAATTTCAACGTTTTTCAACATTCTAACTTGACACTCCTCTATATTCTCTTTCATATTTTCACATTAAACAAAAAATCTATTGATATATATATTTCATGTAGTAATGGTTATGGTGCGTTGAGGGAAACGGCAGAAGAGATTTATAATCTTGATATACTGGACCAAAGGTTGAAAAATAAAGGTAAGGACGGCGATAATCGTTATCAATGGATTCGAGAAGTTCATCAAGTGGGTTTTGTATTCCTCATGTTGCTTTCGGTATGGGATTGGAACGATTACTTCGATGGCTACTCAATGTTCCTCATGTACGGGATTGTATTCCTTTCCCTCGTGAACATCATAGAAGAGTATTTCCTTAGTAACTGCTCAATTTCGAAATTAAGATCTATAGGTTTTTTATCTATAGGTCTCTTTTTTATAATTTATATATGAAGTCATAATTCTTTCAAAAGCTGACTATCAACCTCGCTCGGAGAGCCAAACATCGGATCGCGATATTTTTGATTTTTAGGAAAGGTGATTACTTCACGGATGTTTTCCTTATTCTGATATATCATCACCATTCTATCAAACCCAAACGCACATCCTCAATGTGGTGGCACACCAAACGAAAAACATTTCAACAGGTGTCCAAATCTGAACTGAATATCTTTTTCTTCCAAACCTAATATGGTGAAAATGGCGTGTTGAAGTTTCTGGTCGTGAATTCTGATACTTCCTCCTCCAATTTCATATCCACAAGCAATAATGTCATACGTATCACTTTCCATAGAAGTCAGCTTTTTTTTGTCCTCTTCGGTAAGTTGATAGCCAGCTCTCATTTTCTCAGCAAGGTCAAGTAAATAAGGAATGAACTCGTCTTTCGGCTTGGTAAACGGATGGTGAACAGAACCAAGTGAACCGTCGCTTCCAAGTTCAAACATTGGCATATCTACCACAAATGCAAAATCAAGCACGTCCTGTTTACCATCCAGGATACGTAGTTCCTTCAACAGTTTAATTCTGAGTGCTCAAAGTAATGCTACGCTTTCTATTCGCGAACCGAATTGGAAAAAAAGCGTTTGTCCATATTGAGCTTGCGTATGTTCCAAAAGTTCAGCTTTTAAAGGCTCATCAAGGAATTTTGCGAGTGTACCCTTCATTTCTCCATCAGCTCACAAAATAAGGTAGAGCAATCCTTTTCCACTACTTTCTTTAATTACTGGCTCTAAAGTCTTTTCAATCTCTCCACGAGAGAATTCTTTCGGAGCAACCAAACATTTCACCGTCTCAACGTTTTTGAAAAGCGAAAAATCCACGTTTTTGGACCATTCTGTCACATCAATAAACTTCATCTCCTCTGTTCTCAAATCTGGCTTATCGGAACCATAGGTATCCATACATTCCTTCCACGTATATTTCGGAAAATCCGGCTCCGCAGTTTTATGAGACTCTGTCTTACTCCAATTTTTTATCTGTTTTTGAGGAAAATGTTTGCTTATTTCAAGGAAATATGTTTGTATAATCTTTAAGACATCTTCCTGCTCTACAAAGGACATTTCAAAATCCACTTGCGTAAATTCTGGCTGCCTATCGCCTCTAGGGTCTTCATCGCGAAAACATCTCGGCATTTGAATATATTTATCATATCCTGCAACCATTAACATTTGTTTGTACTGCTGTGGCGACTGTGGTAATACAAAAAACTTCCCTTTATCAAACCTCGCTGGAACTACAAATTCACGAGAACCTTCTGGTGTATTTTTGGTGAAGCACGGTGTCTCCAAATAATAAAACCCCTTCTCATCAAAAAACTTCAATGTCTGCATAAAAAGCTGATGTCTGACTGCCATTGTCTCTTGCAAACTCTTTCTACGAAGGTCTAAATAACGATATTCCAGTCTTAGTTCCTCCCCTACCGCATTTTCATTATCTATCGTAAATGGCAATTCTGCACACGAAGAAATTATACGAAACAAAGAAGGCTGAAGTTCAATTTCTCCTGTCGCCATTTCGCGGTTTACCATAGGTTCAGGTCTTGCTATGACTTTTCAAGTAATCTGGAGAACAAATTCAGCTTTTATTTCGTCTAACGTTCCATTTTCTATCGTAAAATTAACGGTATTCGGATCAATGGTAATTTGTGTAATTCCATAACGGTCGCGAAGGTCAATAAAGGTCAATCCTCCCAGATTTCTCATTCTATTCACCCGTCAGGCAAGTGTTACTTCTTTTCCTATGAAGGAAGTATTCAGTTCTCAGCAAGTGTGTGTACGATACATTGTATGATAGTTATAGAGTATAAATAAAATCTTATATTGAGATAACGGTATTCTGAGATTAAGTATAGAAATCTCTCATAAAGATACAACTACTTTTTTGATTAAATAGGAGTTCCGCAAACAATTTCTAAATAAGAGTAAGTCAAGATAGTGACAATTTATTAAGCATATCTTTAGTATAGCAAATAGTATCATTGGTTATACAAGCATACCAACTACTCAA
>JAITQZ010000124.1 GCA_031288635.1 Candidatus Peribacteria bacterium
AAAACTGTATGGGAAAAGTCGTACCACAATTACCGAACATATTAATAACATCTACAAAGATGGTGAGTTGGAACCTGACGAAACTGCTGTAAAGGAACAGAAAGTCGGGATTTCCGACATTGGCTTAGTTAAGCCGAAAACTTACTACAACCTCGAAATGATACTTGCCGTAGGCTACCGTGTCAAATCTCCCGAAGGTATCGCTTTCAGAAGGCGAGCAACAGCTAACTTGAAAGAGCTTTTTCTGAGAGGGTTTGTGATGGATGACCAGAGATTGGAACAGGGATTGACTATGAACGGGAAATATGTATGAAAAGATTAAAGACCTGATTAAAAGCAATGCAATTGACTACAATCCTAATAATAAAGAAGTTCAAAAATTCTTCGCAATCCTACAAAATAAATTCCTCTATGCGATTACCTGAAATACTGCTTCGGAACTTATCATACAAAGAGTAAATAGCAATAAACCTGCTTTATGAATGACCAGTTTTAAAGGTGAAAATATTAAAAAATCTGATGCTATTGTGAGCAAAAACTACCATTAGAGAAAGAATTGAAACAGCTCTATCTCCTCTGTGAACAATTTTTTTCCTTCGCAGAATTGCAACTCAGTTTGGAGAGGGTGCTAACTACTGGCGACCGACTGGCAAAATTAGACCAAGTCTTGGAAATGAGTAATCTTGAAATCCTAGAAACTGCTGGAACCGTGAGTAGAGAAAAAATGGAAGAAGTCGTAAAGCAGGAAATTGAAAAGTATATTCAAAAACGATGAAGTGTGCAAGCATATATTGAACATATTGAAGAGAAGAAATAATTCAGCCTTTTTATATCCTTTCTCCTTACTCCTATGGCAACTCCAGCAACACATATCATCCTTAGTGAACCCTTCTTAAAGCAACATCCCGACATTGATAGAAATGCCTTTTTAGTCGGTACTTCCCTGCCTGATATCAGATATTTGGATAAAAATATCCCAAGAGACAAATATCATAAAGAAAATGTAGATTTGCGACAAGTGCTACAGCAATCCACCGATTTTGAGAGAGGGGTATTTTTTCATAATTTTGTAGACCAATGGAGAGACAAATTTTACATTGAAAGAGGCATTTATACTTTTGGAGAGGACGAGATATTCATTACGTCTCTGAAGGGGTTGGAAGATGAAGTATTTTATGAAAAATGAGAACACCGAAGCGAAATTTCACAAGTATTCAAAGAATATTGGAAAACCATCTCTATTGATGAAAACAAAGCTACTTTACAGACTCGATATGAAGCATTAGCTCAATATTTTTCCGTCCCTATCACGGAAGAGACTATGACAATCTTTATGCAAACTTGCAACTTCCCTCCACAGCTTACCCAACATATCAATCAAAAAATACAAGAAATCAAAAAAGATAAAGAATTACTTGCATTGATGACAGAATTCTATAACTATTTCTATAGTATCTTTTAGACGTTTATCCTTATTACAATGACCAGCACACAAACCGCCAATAGAAACTTCACTGAAAAAGCAAAAACTATTCTGACTGCTCTTGGATTTCAAGTACACGAAAATACGATTACTCCACCGTTTCGGAGATGACCTGAAGATATCAACATTCCTGAAGATATCACAGAAGAAGTCGCAAGAATTTGGTGATATGAACATATCGAAAATATCCCAGCTAAAACAGAAATCAAAAATCAGACCTTTGAAGGAATAGTTGACTTGATGAGAACGACGGAACAAACCCTCGTCGAAAAATGTAGATTAACCCAAGTAGAAACCTACCCACGAGTAAGTGAAAAAATGGTACAACCCTTTCAGCAAGAAAGCGGAAATCTTCTTGAACTCGCCAATCCTGTCAATCCTGAATGCCCGCTTCTTCGTGACAGCTTTCTGTATCAGTTTATCCAAATCGCTACAAAGAATGCCAAATTTTTTGATGAACTCTGAATTTTCGATACGGGAAAGATACGAACTACAGACGAAGTCCACAGCGATGAGAACCCTAAATATGCCAAAGCTCACATCAATGAACAATTCGCAACAGGAATTCTTCTCTACAAAAAGTCTATGAAGTCGTGGGAACAAGACACTTTGCTTGAGGCAAAAGGGATTATTCAGATGTTGCTTTCTGCTTTATGATTGAGCGAAGAAGTGCAGTATGAAGCGACTACCTTCAACTACTTTCATCCCAAGAAGCAAGGAAAGCTCCTTTACCAAGGGGAAATAATAGGAAAAATTTGAGCGTTTCATCCGTTGACTCTGAAAGAACATAAAATCCCTGAAAATGCCAGCACCTGCTTTATCGAATTAAACCAAACTGTTATCGAAAAAATAAGAAATCATGTTGGCGAGCAAACTTACACTTATGAGACTATCCAAGACCAAATTGTACGAAGGGATTTAAGTTTTGTTCTCGATGAAACGTCAGGTTTTTCTGAACTCTTCAAAAGGATTAAGGCATTGCCAGAAATTAAAGAGGTAGAAGTTTTTGACTTGTACCAAGGGGAAAATCTACCTACAGGGAAAAAGTCACTTTCGATTAAGATTAAGATAGTAGGAGAAGGAAATATGACGACGGAACAAATCAACGAAATTATGGGAAAAGCAATAAAAAAAACTGAAAGTGTCGGGGCAGAATTGAGAGAATAAAGCATTATTTTTCCCCTTGTCTATTGATAATACTATCCATTGCAATCATTAAATGTAACATATCCTGACGATTATTTTCCACTTTAATGATTTTTTCTGAAAATACAAAAAAAATCAGACTTTTTTTTAGTATTTGATTTTGGTAAGGGAATACCTATACTACAAATGAAGAAAAACATTGGAATATCATGGGCAAAATTGAGGGAATAATTTATCATTATGTTTTTACAATGACTGCACTACTAGCCAAACGAAACGAAGGAAGATACGAGTTTCACGAGGGAGAAAACGCTGTGAAGGCTAAAGACAAATGGCTGATTTTATCGCATACCATAAAAAAATTAGACACCGAACATCTTACACAGCGAAAAGACAAACGAGATGAACTTTTCACAAATCCTGCCTTCTTCAAAAGATATCAACAAAGATTAGGAATACCTAATCTACAACAAGCCACCCCAGAGGAGAAAATCAAAATTTTACGATATTTCATCGTCCTCAATACAAAACTTCCTGCTTTACAAGAGACTATTCTTCATCTCGTATATACCGTCTTAACGAAAAAACCACTTGATACCAACAAACTCAAACCCAGAAAAGAAGCAACATTTTTTTCGCAAGCAACCTGTGGAAGTAGTTCTGTCTTGTTTTTACAGCTTGCTCGTGCATTTCTAGGACTTTCGGGAGAAATTCGTTCTATTGCAGGTCACCATTCATATATTGTTTTGAATGCTGATAAAAAACAGTATTTTATCGATTTTTCTGAGAAATTGATTTTATTAGGATATAAGCCATATAGTTCGTGAGTATTTACTAGTGAAGAAGCATATCTGAAGTATATTAAAGATACTTTTGATGGACAATTTTTACTATAATTTCTTTTACTTTCAAGATACGTTATACATGTCTACCACCTCCCGCTGAATTCTCTTCATTACCGAGGATAAACAACAAAAGCTCGTCCTCATTCATAGAATAAAAAATGGTCGTGAATATTACACCTTCCCGTGAGGGCATGTCGAACAAGGAGAAACTCCGGTACAGACCCTCATCAGAGAGATTAAAGAAGAACTCAGCATTGATGTCACTATTCAGAAACTTTTCAAAGAGTATGAAAATACTGACCTTTGAAGGCACGAATACTTTTACCTTTGCCAGCAAACGTGATGAACTATTCAGCTCGGGGATTGACCAGAATTCAAAAGAGACCCTGCTGAAAATTTTTATGAAATTGTAAAGATTCCCGTGAATGAGCTATCAGACTATCCCATTTTACCTGTAGAAATAATTTCTACTCTTCCTCGTCTTCTAGATGCTTCCTTATCAGTGGCATAAAACGTATCAATTCAAACAGCTGAAGTCCCGTAAATCTTCCCACAATGATAATTGCAAGGACAATGCCCAATAATGCTTCTGGATAGCTCAAAAGAAAGGTTCTAAACCGTTGACTATTTAGCATCCATCGAGAGATGAACGTGATAAGTGAGAATTCCAAAAGGGCAATTCGGGCAGATTTTTTGGTAATTTTGAAGGTTTCCGTGAAAAGTTTGTCGCTTACTAGGAGGAAGATGAGCGTTGGCAAGACAATATATCATCCTGTGGTTCGTAGGGACTTTCCTAGAAGGTTGATACCAAAACGTTCGTCTATTCGGAAGCCTAGAAGTAAGAGCAAAGTATAGAGGCAGACTAAAAGACTGATTTTCGCACTCTGTAAAAGTGGGACATAATAACTGAAAAGTCTGACTAACAGTGTTGCAATGATAGAAACTACTACGAAAAAGAGGGTCGCTTTCCAACCAATGAGGAAGAGCGTCAGAGCAAACAGTAGTGGTTGATAAACGCCAAAGACAGAGAGTCAGACAATTTGTCTCAGCGTACTAATCACGAGGACCAATAGAGAAAGAACAAAGAGAGTACCTAGGATTTGCAAAGAAATTCCGTGAGTAATGGCTTG
>JAITQZ010000134.1 GCA_031288635.1 Candidatus Peribacteria bacterium
TAGCAAGATTACATAGAAAAACTCATTGTTATACTAAATGTGCATATATGTTGTACTATTCAATTCTTCTCTTAATGTATGTTAATGTTATTGTTAGTATCTTTAATTAGCAGTCCCTAATCTTCTCAACATTACAACGATGAACATTTATCCAATCGTTGATTTCCTTTTCTTTATCATCCTGAGGATTTGCAACATTGTAGAGTACTCTGAAAGTAATCTGATTCGCTCCCAGTTCTTCTGCTCTTCTAAAGATTTCCTCCGGACTTTTGTCGTTGTAGAAATCTGTCATATTGAGTGAAAGACGCAGATTGAAATCATATTTTTTAATTTCTCTACAAGTGTTCTCAATGTCCACAAAAGCATTTTTTGCTGGACAATTGTACTCAGCATTCTCCTGAGATGACCAAACAGAAGAGAGTGAAAGGGAAATAGTCTTGACGCGAATATAATCTCGCAACCAACGAAGATTAATATCTCCACCATTTGATGCCTTCTTCGTCAAGTATACACCACTCGTTTGCAGTTCAATCCACCGAAACGGAGAATCCAACTGTTGATTGAGCGAAGATACCATTTCAACGAATTTGCGATTGAGAATTGCTTCGCCATCACCCGTCAACATCAGAGTATTACATCCATTATCACGAGCAAAAGACAATGCATCTTTATAGTCCCTTTCATAGAGAGCCTTAAACTGATAGTTTTCTTCTATCTGATTTTTATAGCTCTCTTTATCCTCATTATGCAATTTGGACACACAAAATCTACAATTGTTGGTACAGCCAGCAGGTACCGCAACACTTAAGCTTTGTACTTCCATGGCAATTCAGCATTAACGGTTCGTACTGCATCAGCAGAGGCTTTGAAAGCTGCCTTCTCAGTTTCGCTGATATCTAATTCTACAACCTTCTTCCACCCACCGATTCCTAAAACAACGGGAACACCGATACAAATATCAGTTTCTCCGTATTCACCTTCCAAGGGGACAGTACACGGAAAGACTTCACCGGCGTCGTTAACAACTGCTTCAATCATCCGTGCCAGAGCTGTTCCGGGTCCCTGCCAAGCAGAAGTCCCCAAGAGTTTCGTACACGTTGCTCCACCGACCTTTGTCGCTTCCACCACTGCTCGAACATCTGACTGAAACAGAAGATCAAAAATCGAAATCGGCTTATGACCATACGCTTGAGCATAACTCACCAATGAAGCGAGTGGTACCATCGTAGTATCCCCATGTCCACCGATCACCATAGCATCGAAATGCCAGGCATCAATACCAGTTTTTTGTTGCAAATAATACTTGAAACGTGCAGAATCCAGCACTCCACCAAGACCTAATACACGGTGTCGGTCAAAGTTTGGGATTTCTTCCTGCAATACCCTATACGTATGATACGTAAGCGTATCCACAGGATTCGTAATAGGAATGAACACTGCATTCGGCGAATACTGTAAAGCTCCACGAACACATTCATCTAAAATCTTCCCATTCACCGCAAGCATCTCTTCGCGAGTCTGCCCCGGTTTACGCGGGACTCCGGAAGTAATGACGATAACATCGGAATCAGCAGTCTTTGAATAATCTGCAGTAACCCCAATAATCTTCGTCGTACTTCCCAACTGCAATACCCCTTGTCTCAGGTCCATTGCTTTTCCTTCAGCGACTCCTTCTTTGATATCAAGGAGAATAATTACATCAGCCACGTTTCGTGTAGCAAGTACGTTAGCACAAGCACAACCTACGTTGCCTGCACCAATAATAGATACTTTTTTCATACTTTTTTTAATTTTTATTTTAATATTCTTTTATTTATGCATCAAATAGTATACGGATATATATATCTAAAGTCAAGACAAAAATCAGAATTTTACCAAAACCTTTTCTTGCATTTCCCAAAGAAATAGCTATCGTGAAACTATGTTAGACTTCTTCAGCTCTTTCCCCCTTCCTTTATTGTGATGATTGCTAACCATTGCCGCCAGTATCGTTATTTTTGGGATTGCTTTCAAAATAAGCTCTCTCAGGACAAAAAGAGGGAAAAGTCAGAAAAAATTCGCCATAAGTATGGAATACTTCATAGAAAGTATGTACTCCTTTTTTGAAGAAATCCTCTGAGAAAAAGCCCCTTTTCGGGTGAAATCCTACATCATCAATCTCTTTCTCGTCATTCTCATTGCAAACCTTCTGGGATTAGTACTAGACATATTGAGTGTCCCATTTCCGCTGTTAGAACTGTATCTCAAAAACCCCACAGGAGATATCTCTTTTACGCTAGCACTGGCAATTTGTAGTATGTTCATTGTTCTCCTCGTAGAAGCGAAAACCAAAGGCTTGGGCAGATTTCTCTACGGATATTTCCCTATCTGGGGAACAAATCTGTTTCAGCTTCCCAAACCTTCTTCGTTGACTACGTATCTTTTACGACCGACTGCAAAGCTCTTTGATATTGTAATTTCGCTCTTTATGGGACTGCTCAATATCATTGGAACTCTCGCTAAAGTCATTTCTCTAGCATTTAGACTCTATGGAAATATGCTGGCAGGTTCGTTCCTCTTAGCAATCATCATCGGAATGCTCTGACAAGCGACCAAAACGCGGCTTTCTGGTTGGGAATTTCCGTTTTTGGTGCCATTGGTGTTTTATCTACAAGGTACATTAACTGCAATAGTGCAAGCCTTTGTTTTCTCGCTCTTGACAAGCGTATTTATCAAGATGCATTTCGAAGAAAAGAAAGAGAAAAAACTGAAAGAAAATGTAGTGAGTCAAGAATTAGTAAAACATATAGCATAGATGAACGAAAAATCATTTTACTTACCTATATTCAATTTCCGATGTACCTTTCTCTCTTTACGCCCAATGAAATCCTCTTTTCCGGTAAAGTAGAATTCGTCGAAATTCCTACCTTTTCTGGAACCATCGGGATTCTCCCCAATCACGCCCCATTGACCACCCTCGTAAGCCAAGGAAAAGTAAAATTTATCGCCAAAGAAAAAGAAGACAGAATTCTTGACTCAGCTTCTTTCCTTTTTGAAGGAGACTATACCACCTTGGCAGTAGACGAAGGAATGGTGTATCTCGACGGAGAAGAAGTGCAGATTTTTGTACGTGCTGGAATAGATGAGACCGCTCCTGAAACAATGAATACCGCCTTTGAAAAAGCCCATTTAGAAATAAAAAAATTGACAAAATCCTTGCAAACTAGGAGAATAAAAAATTTGTAG
>JAITQZ010000074.1 GCA_031288635.1 Candidatus Peribacteria bacterium
TGATAAAATAACCTTTGACTTGAAGCCCGTTCGTGAACTAAAAGACAGAATTACAGATCTTTATAAAAAAGACTGGAAACAAAATCTGCATCCCTTTGAGTATCAGGCAAATGGAATGAAACTGAGCGGAGTCGTGTCGGATGCTTCCCTGCGTTTCGGTTCCGGGGAAAATATCAAAATCTATGTAAATGGGCGTCCTGTACAAGATAAAATCATCAAGAAAGCATTAATGGATGCCTACCAAAGACAAATCACCCCAGGAGAATATCCTTTTGTGGTTATAATGGTAGATATAGAGCCCAACCTCGTAGACGTAAATGTTCATCCTGCAAAATTGCAAGTGAAATTTGCTGATAGTAAGGGGGTCTATACTGCGGTGTTTTCTGCGATTTCAGCAGCGTTGGGAGAAAAGAAAATTGCGGGAGGAACTGCCTCATTTCAGCATTCATCTTCTGCTTCCTCTTCTCTTCAATCCGCTTGAGCTTCTCCTCATTCCTTTGGAGCATATGTTCCCAGCGAAAATTTACCGAGTATTGAACAGCTGTTTTCCAATGAAGATATTTCTTCCACGAAAGTAAACGCTATTTTCGGATTGGACACCTTCACCGAGGGCGAGAACAAACAATTCTTTCATTCAGAGATTGGGGCATATCAGGTCATCTGACAACTCCGAAATAGCTATATTGTCCTCCAGTCCCAAAATGCTCTCTACTACATCGACCAACACGCCTTAGCAGAAAGAATCGCCTATGAAACGATGAAAAAACGAGCCTGAGATACTGCTGGCGGACAACACAGCGAAATCCTCCTCCAACCTCTGAAATTTGAAATTACCCAGATTCCGAATCTCCCCGAAAAAATTGAAGAACTTAATCAGCTTTGATTTGATATTGCAATGTTGGGAGAAAATGTGATTATCATTTATGCTATTCCTCAGGTCTTCGTAGCTCATCCCGTCGATATGCAGACCCTCCTCAATCACGTGCTTTATCTTGATACCATCAATTTTAATCATCTCATTGATGGTGTGTATGCGACCAGAGCCTGTAAAATTTCTATAAAAGCCTGACATAAGCTTTCACTCCCCCAAATGGAACAGCTCGTCCAAGATGGGTTTGAGAAAATTCCAGGCTTATTCGTATGCCAACACGGCAGACCGTTTTTTGTAAGCATTGACAAGAGTGCAGTGGATAAGATGTTTGAAAGGTAGATAAAGAATACCATTTTTATATAAAAAAGGAATCCGTCCCAAAAATTGGAACGGATTTCAATGTTGGCTTCGGAACCGTTATTCCGGAAAGTTTCGTCTCCGCTCATCAGCACCGAAAACGTTGTGCTCAATGAGGGAGAGAAGATTGTGCTCTTTGTCCGTAATAATTTTTCCGATTTCATCAAAGGCTTTTCGGAGTTCAACACCCTTTACGCCTTTTAATAAAAATCTTTGGTCCTGCATTTTTTTTAGGAATGCAATCAATTTTCTTTTGTTTCCCTTGTGTGGGGTCAGGGACTTCTGTAGTTTTTCCAGACCCAATAATAAACTTTCTTTTACCATAATAATTATTTTTTATTTATGCTCCTACATTGTACGGATATATATATGTAAAGTCAAGAGAAAGTGCTCAAATATCTTTCCCCATCCTCAAATGACTTTTTCTTGATTTTTCCCATAAAATCCTTATACTAGAAACATCAATGGGGGTGACTTTGGATTTGATAGAAGGATCCCGTAGCTATTGGTAGCCACTGCTGAATGGTTCTACAGCTAAATCACGGACCAAAACTAAAATGCTAACGCATGAAAATCTCTCCTTGCGAGAGCTAAAGCATTTGTTGCTACTCCAGCTTACTGCTAGTTTAGTATCGCTTTAGTACCAACCTCTACGTCTGACTCCTCCTATGCGTAAAGGTGAACTAAGGAGGAATTGATAGTTGTTGTAGTGAATAGAAATAAGGAGTTTGTTCTTTTATCTCGTTTCTTCCTACTCCAACAACTCTAAAAATTTAGGTTGGAAAAAGCACTATAGTGGTAGAAATTGGTAGATACGCCTTTTAGACCGGAGTTCGATTCTCCGCACCTTCACCAAAAGACATTGATAGCGTTTCATCAGTTCTCATTGCGAAAGCAGTGAGATTTTTTTCTCGTCTAATTTTTGCAAAATAAAGGTTGAGAATGTAAGGGAAAACGGTATCTTATTTCCAAGACCTCTTTTTTTACTTCCTTTTTTTCCTCTATGTCAGACGAACAAAAAAAATTGTTGCAAAAGAAACTACGAGACATTGCAAACACCCTTCGTGGGAAAATGAATGCCGATGAATTTCGTGATTATGTTTTAGGATTCATCTTCTACAAATACCTTTCTGAAAAGATTGAACTTTACGCGAATGACCTCCTGACCCAAGACCATCTTCGTTATACGGAAATCTCAGAAACCACTCCATCAGGCAAAGAAATGCTGTCCGTTATCAAAGAAGAAACCGTAGACAAACTCTGATATTTTCTCAAACCTTCAGAACTTTTTCACGTGTTGGCTCAAAGAGATGACTTCATCTTAGAAGATTTGAAGCGTATTCTTGACAATATTGAACGTAGTACAATGGGAACAGGGAGTGAAGAAGATTTTGACCATCTTTTCTCTGAACTTGATTTGACCTCTCAAAAACTCGGAAAAAGCGAAAAGGAGAAAAACGAGCTGATTTCTAAAATTTTTAAACATTTAGATGGGATAGATTTTCAGTTGCAAGATGCAAAAATTGATATTCTCGGAGATGCTTATGAATATCTTATTGGACAGTTCGCTTCCTGAGCAGGAAAGAAAGCAGGAGAATTTTATACTCCTCAAGAAGTTTCACAAATTCTTGCCCAAATCGTTACCACAGGAAAGAAAAAGTTGAAATCCGTATACGACCCGACTTGCTGATCAGGTTCTCTCCTCCTTCGTGTAGGAAAATATGCTGAAGTAAACGACTACTACGGTCAAGAGCTGAACAACACGACCTACAATCTCGCTCGTATGAATATGATTCTCCACGGTGTTCATTATTCTCATTTCAATATTAAGCAAGAAGATACACTGGAACATCCTCAACATAGAGAAAAAGCATTTGAAGCAATTGTAGCAAATCCGCCATTTTCAGCTCAGCGAAGTGCTCATCAGCTTTTTATGTCTGATGAGAGATTTTCTCAATATGGAAAGTTAGCACCGAGTAGTAAAGCAGATTACGCTTTCATCACACATATGATTTCTCAGCTCGCTGAAAATGGAACAATGGCGACCGTTATGCCTCACGGAGTGCTGTTTCGTGGGAATGCAGAAGGAGAAATCCGTAAATACCTCATTGCCGAGAAAAATTATTTGGATGCGGTTATTGGTTTACCAGCAAATATCTTTTACGGGACAAGTATTCCGACTTGTATTCTCGTTTTCAAGAAATGCCGCCAACATCCGGGGAATATCCTGTTCATTGATGCGTCTCAAGGGTTTGAAAAGATGAAAAATCAGAATTTCTTGAGGGAGGAAGACATCCAAAAGATTATTCAGACGTATAGGAAGAGAGTTCCACTTGAAAAATACAGCTCCCTTGTCCCACTTTCAGAAATCGCAGACAATGACTACAATCTCAATATCCCACGTTATGTGGACACCTTTGAAGAGGAAGAACACATTGATTTAGAAGCGGTGGCGAAACGTATTCAGGAGCTTTCCCGTGAAATGGAGGCAACCGATGAAAAGATTTCAGCTTTTTGTAAAGAGTTGGGGATTAGTTCGCCGTTTGAGTAATATATGACAAAAATGATGAAATTTGTCATATGTTGTAAGCATATATGACACGGTTGTCATATATTGTAAGGATATATGAAAAAAGTAGGGGAATTTGTCATATATTCTTGATTTTATGAGTCAGATTTGTATCCTTATTTTATCTTTATCTTTTATAGGTAGATTATGATATTCAATCCTAAAATCCCTTATAATGACTTACCGCTCCTTCCTTGAGAGTTTAACTATAATCAAGTGGAAATCTTGAAATCGGCGTTAAAAGCTAATCATCACCTAGCGAAACTCAATGGATTATCTCAACTTTTGCCTAAGGCAGATTTACTAATGGCTCCGTTGCTTGTAAAAGAGTCTGTAGCCAGTAGTGCTATTGAAAACATCAATACTACTACTCAAAAAGTATTACAAGAAGAAGCAATGAAAGAGAAAAAGCTGATTTGACCAGAAAAGGAAGTCTTGCATTATCGTGAAGCCTTACTTTTTGGTATTCAACAGCTCAAGACCTTTGAAGGAATCTCAACCAATATGCTAATTGATATTCAACAAGTCTTAGAACCAAGTAAACAAGGGATTCGCCAAATTCCATGAACAGTTATTGCGAATAATATCACAGGAGAAGTCTATCATACTCCACCAGAGTGAGAAGTAGCTATCAGAAATTTGTTAGGAAATCTTGAGCAATTTATGAATACCATAGACGATGATATTGACCCACTTATCAAGTTAGGGGTTTTGCATTATCAATTTGAGTCTATTCATCCGTTCTATGATGGCAATGGCAGAACAGGAAGAATGCTCTTAATTCTTTATCTTTTACTGACAGAAAAACTGGATTATCCTGTGCTTTTTATCAGTGAATTTATCAATCAGAACAGAAGTCAGTATTATCAACTCTTGAATTGAACTTCTAAAACAGGGGATTATACTGCAATTATTCTTTATTTTTTGGAAGCAATTAGTCAGCAAGCTCAGCAAACAGAAAAAAAGATTGTAGCGATAAAAACCCTAATGGAAACAATTGAGAACACAATGCAACAGCATCTAAAAATAGACTATCATAAAATAGCCACTATTCTTTTTTCTCATCCGTATATCAGCATCACGGATATGGGAGAAAAGCTTTGAACTACTCGGAGAACTGCTCAAAGGTATATTCAACAGCTCATTACGCTTTGAATAATTGAGAAAAAAATAGTAGGAAGGAATGTTTTGGTATATATCCCCAAATTTATTGAGTTATTAAGCTAATTTTTCTCTTTATCTTCTCATTTCCACATTTCAATGACTACAATAGCAGAAACTACGCAGAATATGCGTAGTGCCGTATGAAATTACGGAAAAATCAGAATTCCCAACCTTCGTTTTCCGTGATTTTCTGGTGAGTGGGAGGAGAGGAGGTTGGGAGAATTAGCCAAGTTTTCCAAATGAAAAGATATTTCTAAAGAAGATGTTGTTGAAGATGGAAATATAGAATGTATTAGATATTGAGAACTCTATACGTATTATAAAGAAGTCATCACAGAGATTATATCAAAAACGATGTTCAAAGAGGATCTAGTTTTAAGTAACTATAACGATGTAATTATTCCATCATCTTGAGAAACTCACATAGATATTGCTACAGCTTCCTGTGTTCTAAGAGATGGTGTGGCTTTATGATGAGATTTAACTATCATCAAAACAAGAAATAATGGCATATTCTTGAGTTATTATCTTAATGGAGCGAGAAAATTTGATATTGCTAAACTAGCTCAATGAATTTCCGTTATTCATTTATATCAAGACCATTTGAAACAACTTAATCTTCATCTTCCCACACTTCCCGAACAGCAAAAAATCGCCGATTTTCTCACGGTAGTAGACGAGAAGCTCCAAACTCTGACTCAGTTTAAGAAGTCGCGAGAAGAGTATAAAAAGGCGGTGATGCAACGTTTGTTTTCGGGGGAGGTACGTTTTCCGGGGTTTTCTGGTGGGCGGGAGGAGGTGAGGTTGGGGGAGATAGGAGAGATTAGAACTTGAAATCTAAATGTTCAAGATGCAATAGAAGATTGAGAATTTACGTTTTTTGATAGGTCTGAAGAAATAAAAAAATATAATCAATACACATTTGATAATGAAGCAATAATATATGCAGGAGAATGAGCAACATTTTTCCCAAGATATTTTAAGGGAAAATATGGATTACATCAAAGAAGTTATAGTATTTTCAATGTAAGAGATATGAATATGAAATATTTATACTACTTTATGCAAACACAGAATAATCATTTTCTAAGAATGGCAGTTGGTAGTACAGTAAAATCTTTGCGTATGGATTGTTTTGAAAAATGCAAAATATTAATTCCATCTCTTCCAGAGCAAGAAAAGATTGCAAATTGTCTATCTGCTCTTGATAATAAGATAGAGAAGATTACACTTCAATTTAATGCAGTCCAGCAATGGAAAAGGGGGCTGTTGCAGGGGTTGTTTGTGTAGGACAAGACAGTATAAATAACTTTCTATTGAAAAAAGTTCGTAAAATCATAAAGTTTTTTCAGTCAAATGCAAAAAGTTTTAATTGTTTTCTGCTTCCCTATGATTAAAAGAGATTTTGAACTTAATAAACTAAAACTCTATCGTGATAAGCCATTCATCAAGATAATTACTGGGATTCGTCGCTCAGGAAAGTCTACATTGTTGGCACTTTTTCGTCAAGAATTGCTAGAAACTGGAATTTCTCCAGAACATATTATTACTATCAATTTTGAAGATTTAGCTAATGAAGACCTTTTAGATTACAAAAAACTTCATAATTTTGTCCTAGATAACCTAAAAGAAGGTAAAAATTATATCTTTTTTGATGAGATTCAAATGGTGCAACATTTTGAAAAAGTTGTTGATAGTCTCTTTATACGTGAAAATATTGACCTTTATATTACAGGTTCAAATGCTTATTTTCTATCGTGAGAGTTAGCAACTTTACTTACGGGAAGATATATAGAATTAAAAATATTTCCCTTTTCATTTCGTGAATATGTCTCAGCATTTGAAGATAAAAGTAGGTTAGATCTGCTTTTTAATACCTATTTACTGTATTGATGATTTCCTGAAGTGGTTAATTTTTTGGTGAATAATCAAAAAACGATAATTACAGACTATCTTCTCGGAATTTATAACACCATTGTAAATAAAGACATTATTACTCGCTTTGGTATCACTGATTTAACAACGTTTAATAATCTTGCTAAATTTCTCCTAGGTAATATCGGATGAATCGTCTCTTCCAAGAAAATATCTGATTATCTAACACAACACTATGATAAAACTTCTTACAATACCATTGATAAATACTTAGAAGCTCTGAGGGCTGGTCTGATTTTTTATGAAGTTTCTAGGCGAGATATTAAAGGAAAACAGCTTTTACAGACCTTAGAAAAATACTATGTAGCAGATTTAGGTTTTCGTAGGGCAATTTTATGAACTGCAAGCAGTGGCGATTTAGGATATCTTTTGGAAAATGTTGTCTATTTTGAACTCTTGAGGAGATGAAATATCGTTCATATTTGAAAACAATGAGACAAAGAAGTTGATTTCATAGCGAGAAATCCTGAAACCAATGGAATCGTTTATTATCAGGTAAGTTGGACAGTGGCACATGAAGAGACGTTACAGAGAGAGTTAGCTCCATTCCTAGCAATGAATGATAATTATGAAAAAATTTTACTGACAACAGATATGCATGAGACTGATTATAATGGCATCAAGCAAGTGAATGTAATCAATTGGCTGATGGAGTAAGAGGGTTAAATTATGTCTCTACGTTTGATAATAAGATAGAAAAGATTACCCTTCAATATAATGCAGTTCAGCAACGGAAGAAAAATAAAACTTTATTTAATACAGCCTTTTATCCTTTCTCCAAAAAATGCCCATCTCCCTCACAACTCTCACCCAAAAACTCCAACAACTCTCTACCCTCAGACCCTTCTCCTGAACGGAAATGAAAACCATCAGAGAAGAATTTAGACTTGCCTACAATTACAATTCCAATCATCTTGAAGGGAACTCCCTGACAATGCAAGAAACGAGGTCTCTGCTCCTAGTGGAAATCGACAGCTCCGCTACTAAAGCCGTAACAGAAAAAAGAAAAAGAGATGAAAAAGAGATGATTGGACACGATAAAGCAGTTGAACAATTAGGACTCTTAGACAAACTCAACTTTGCTGAAACGTGAATAAAAACCTCATCAAAGGTAGAAATCTCTCATAAACTTATCAAAGAACTTAACAAGATGATACTCGTGGAAGATTACAACAAGAGAGTCATTGACGAAAATGGCGACCAGTTTTTTGAAACCGTAAAAGTTGGACAATATAAAAGCAAAGACAACCACGTAAAAAGAAGAGAGGGCAACATTTTCAAATTTGCTGATGTGAGTGAAACCCAAGCCTTGATGACCGATTTGATTAGTCGATATGAGAAAAATAAAGCTGAATTTCATCCCGTGGTAGTAGCAAGTATGTTTCACTATAAATTTATTCGTATTCATCCTTTTGATGATGGAAATGGCAGAGTGTGTAGATTGCTGGTGAATATGATGTTGATGAATGCTGGGTATCCACTCTTTATTGTTCCAACAGACCAGAAAGATGAGTATTATGATATATTGGAATATCTGGACCAACAGTTTACAGATGTATATGCGGTAATTAACTCCAATGAAAGCGAGAAATTTGACACATTTACAGACTATATAGCTAAAAGGCTGATTTGGTCTATTGATAAAATGATTCAAGTGAGACAACAAGGATTAAAATTTATAAGATAATATTCTGCTAATGCCCCCCCAGTCCCAATCCGAATCCCTCCTAGAGGAAACCCTCATCAACCAACTCCGCACCCTTGACTACGACCCCATCAAACTCAAAGATGAAGCAGACCTCCTCACCAACCTCAAAACCCAACTGGAAAAACATAATCAGACTTCTTTTTCTGATGCTGAATTTGCCCTTATCCTCAATCATCTCTCCAAAGGAAACACCTTCGATAAAGCAAAAACTCTAAGGGATAAATTCGCCCTCACCAGAGACAACGCCACCACCAGCTACATCGAATTTCTCAATCAACAAGCACGATGCCAAAATGAATACCAAGTCGCTCATCAAATCACGATGGAAGGCAGCTACAAAAATCGCTATGATATCACACTGCTCGTCAATGGGCTTCCTCTCGTGCAAATTGAACTCAAGCGTAGAGGTCTAGAACTCAAAGAGGCGTTTAATCAAACCAACCGCTACCAAAGGCATAGTTACGCGAGTGGATTCGGGCTTTTCCAGTATATTCAGCTTTTTGTGATTTCTAATGGAGTGAATACCAAATATTATGCGAATAACAAAGACCAATCCTTCAAACAAACCTTTTTCCGAACCGATAGCGAAAATAATAAAATCACGCAGTTAGAAGACTTTACGCAAGTCTTTCTCGAGCCGTGTCACTTAAGTAAAATGCTGACTAAATATCTCGTACTGAATGAAGCCTCAAAAAGTCTGATGGTCTTACGTCCCTATCAATATTACGCTACCGAACTGATTGTCGAAAGAGTGAAAACTACTGACAAGAACGGCTATATCTGGCATACTACCGGTTCAGGAAAAACGCTGACCTCTTTCAAGACAGCACAAATCCTCGTAGAACTTCCCGAGATTGAAAAGGTGATTTTTGTAGTAGATAGGAAAGATTTAGATTATCAGACGACTAAAGAGTTCAACAGTTTCTCCAAAGGGAGCATTGACAGTACGGACAATACGAAAATGCTGGTACAACAGCTTGCTAATGATACGAAACTCATCGTGACAACCATCCAAAAACTCAATACGGCCATCACCAAACAGCACTATCTGGACAAAGTGCAAAGCCTGCAAAACCAGCGTATCGTTTTCATTTTTGATGAATGTCATCGTAGTCAATTTGGGGACACCCACAAACGTATCAGAAAATTTTTCACCAAAGCCCAAATGATTGGCTTCACTGGAACGCCGATTCTTGACGACAATCACAATAAAGGGCAGACAACTGCCAACCTTTTCGACACCTGCTTGCACAAATATGTAATTACAGACGCAATTAGTGATGAAAATGTGCTCAAATTCTCGATTGAATACGTGGGAAAATATAAAGAAAAAGAAAAATCTGACAGCAACAACGCCATTGATATCCAAGTAGAAGACATTGATATCAAAGAACTGATGGAAGCATCCTCTCGTTTAGAAAAAATCACAGACTACATTATCACTAACCACGACCGCAAAACCCATTCTAGAGATTTCACCGCAATATTCTGTGTGTCCAGCGTGGACATACTGACAAAGTATTACGAACTCTTCAGAGAAAAAAGAAAAGCTGGACAGCACAATTTACGCATTGCGACCATCTTTTCCTATGGAACAAACGAAGACGATGCAGACGCAAATGGGATATTGGCTGAGGATATCATTGAGCCTTCCTGACCCATCAACCAACACAGCAGAGACAAATTAGAAAGCTATATCGCTGATTACAATCAGATGTTTTCTACCAATTTTACTACCAAGGACAGTCAGTCTTTTTACAATTATTATCAAGATATTGCCAAGAGAGTCAGACAGAAGGAAATCGATATTCTGCTCGTGGTGAATATGTTTCTCACAGGATTTGATAGCCCTAGACTCAATACCTTATACGTAGATAAAAATCTGAAATACCACGGACTTATCCAAGCCTTTTCTCGTACCAATCGTATTTTGAATGAGAAAAAATCCCAAGGAAATATCGTTTGTTTCCGTAATCTCAAATCCGCCACGGATGCAGCAGTCGCCTTATTTTCCAACAAAGACGCAAAACAGCTCATCATTATGGAGAGTTATGAAAGCTATGTTTCCCAGTTCACAGATAAGCTTCACAAACTTCTTCAAATCACACCGACCCTCGCTTCCGTTGACCAGCTTGCTACTGAAGAAGAGCAATTGCAATTCGTGCAAGCTTTTCGTGAAGTTCTCCGTTTGCACAATATTCTTTCCAGTTTTGCTGATTACGATTTTTCAGGCTTTCCAATATCTTTACAGGAGTTTGAGGATTTTAAGAGTAAGTATTTGGACTTGCACGATATTGCCCGCCATCAAAAAGAAAAAGTTTCTATTCTCAATGATGTAGACTTTGAACTTGAACTCATTGGTCGCGACGAAATCACCGTTTCCTATATCTTGAACCTCCTTGCTAAACACAAAGCTCTGCCTACTCCAAACTTTCATTCCACCATTTCTCAGCTGCTTTCCAATTCCATCCATCTCCGTTCCAAAAAAGCACTCATTGAGGAATTTATCAATGCCTATTTGGATACTATTCCTTTTGCTTCCAGTATCGAAGACGAATTTTACACGTTCCGAGAAGAGAAGAAAAAAGCAGCACTAGAAAAACTGATTGCTGATGAAGCTTTACTTCCTGACAAAGTACAATCTCTTCTTGAGAAATACCTCTTCACTGCCAAACTTCCGCTACGTGAAGACATTGCTGATACGCTCATTACCAAACCAACCATCCTTCAACGTAAAACAGTTATTGAAAGAGTGAGTGAAAAGCTAAAGCAGTTTATTGAGATTTTTATTGATGAAATGTAGTATTCCTCTATGTCACCATTCAACGCTCTCGTTCACCAAATCCTTGCTGAAATAGCCACCCTCGACTCCGACCGTCTCAAAGACCTTCAAAGAGCTTTTGCCAAAGAGCAGAAAATGCAGACTCTGCCCTCCAAGTCACAGATTCTATGAGCCTATTTTCAGCTCCTCGCAGCAGGAGAGATTGAAAAAAATGCAGATTTTGAACTACTTCTAAAAAAAAGAGCCATCCGTTCGCTTTCCGGGATTGTCTCTGTGCAAGTGTTGACGAAACCACGACCGTGCCCAGGGAAATGTATTTTCTGCCCCAATGACCCCACAATGCCAAAAAGCTACATCAAATCTGAACCCGGAGCGATGAGAGCGTTCCTCAATCAGTTCGACCCTATCAAACAAGTGCGAAACCGTTTGCAATCCTTGACTTTGACAGGACACAGACCCGACAAAATTGAAATGATTGTGCTAGGCGGTTCGCGAGATGCATATCCAGAGGAATATAGAGTGGAGTTTATAAAAGGGCTCTATGATGCGTGTAATACCTTCAGCGAGTTGAAAACTGCCCCCCTGAGCGGAGAAAACAACACAGCCGAGGAAGGAATGAAAAAAAAATATGGCTTCACCATTTTGAACGAAGACCAGATATCATTTTCTGCTTCCCTAGAGGAAGCAATAGAAAAAAATCAGACAGCTCCCCAGAGAATCATCTGACTGACGATAGAAACCCGCCCCGACTTGGTAATCCACGAAACCTGCCAAAAATGGAGACAGCTAGGTATTACGAGAATTGAAATGGGCGTACAATCTACGGATGATGAAATACTTCGCCTCAATAGGAGAGGACACACTATTCAAGACGTTCGCAATGCGGTGCATTTGATGAGACAGTATGGCTTCAAAATTTCACTGCATTTGATGCCGGGACTGTATGGTTCTTCAGTAGAAAAGGATATACAAACCTTTCGCGAAGTCTTCACAGACCCCTATTTGAAACCCGATGAACTAAAAATTTACCCCACATCTGTAATCCCTCATACGGAGCTCTTTCATCTGTATCAAGCAGGGAAGTATCAGCCGATTACAACGGAAGAAATTTTACAGGAGATTACCGTGCTGTTTCAAGCAATTATTCCACCATATACGAGGATTAAAAGGCTGATTCGTGATATTCCTGCTCCTGAAATTTCAGCAGGTTCCTCAATTACCAATTTATCGCAGTTAGCACACGAGGGCTTACTTCGTGAATACCAAAAAGGAGGAAAGGAAGTCTTGAAATTCTACGCTCGTTTATATGAAAGTACTGACCTCATACAAACAGAAATCATCGGAGAAAAGCCTGACTTGACTTCATATCGTCATTTCGTTTCGCTAGATACTCGTTCTCGTGAGGTGAGAAACAAAACAGAGCAAACGCAGGCATTGAACCTTATCGTGAGGCGTTACCAAAGTTCCGTAGGGTCAGAATTTTTTATTTCCTATGAAGATGAACTTGGCTATCTATACGGCTTCACGCGTCTCCTGCTCCCCACACCAGAAAATGTCGTTGATTTCCCAGGACTTGGAGTTTGAACGGCAATAATTCGTGAACTGCACGTTTACGGAGAACTGCAAAAGCTTGGAGAAAAGTCAGACTCAGCGACTCAGCATACAGGACTCGGTAAAAAATTACTTGCTTTTGCGGAAGAATTAGCGAGAAAAGAAGGGTTCCATCAGCTTTCGGTGATTGCTGGAGTAGGAGTACGTGCATACTATGCAAAGTTGGGATATGTACAGGTGGGGACTTATATGTGTCAGAAACGGAATTAGAGGAGAGCAGAAATTCTTTTTAATTTTCCCTTGCATTCTTCCTTGCATTCTTCCTTGCAATTCCTTTAAAATCACTAAAAGTAGCCAGTTATTTCGATTATAACCGCCAAAAGTAGCTACTTTTGGGGATTTTGTTTCTTCACGTTCCAAAGATGTATCAAAGAATAATTTATAACGAAATTCTCAGAAAGAAAAAGCTCATCCTTACCAAATAAATTTGCAGAAACTTATCCTAATGCTACGTATACCATTATAAATCCTAAAACGATTGCTAATTACATTCGTTAATCCTCCAATCTATTCTTCCCCTTCTCTGGGAAAAAATCTGATTGCATTTCCGAGAGGGAACCATATACTACACTGCAAGTGGTCCCCTAGTTCAATGGATAGAATAGGCCCGTCCTAAGGGTTAGATACTGGTTCGATTCCGGTGGGGACTAGATGAGCTTAAGAGCTTTTTTTTTATTCTTCTTCAGTATCTTCCTCATCTTCAGCATTTGCTTTGAGTCTTGCTTTGATGGCGAAAAAAACGATAATACCCCCCATAATCAAAATTCCTCCGAGGATAATTCGGATGATGACTTTAAGTCGTGTCGGTAATCCACTTCCCGTCGAAGTAGTATCTCCTTGAGTAATAGGAATATCCGGAGTACTCACAACAGGGTCGGTGGTACATTTATCACTTACCAGCTCATAATAGCCAAAGATTTTACAAAATTGGGGCAGGTAAAACCCATCAAGGTCTCCCGTAGGAATATCATAGGCTTTAGCATTGTTGGCAATCAGTCCCAAAATTTCATTCAGCTTCGTTCTTTTTGCCTCACTATCCAAGTTTTCTGCACTAAGTTCAAATTCGGCAAATTTGGCGGATACATCTCTTCTCAGGTTCTCAGGGAGTGCAATCAAAATTTCTTCTCTGGCTTTTTCATAGACATTCCATCCCATTGCGGAAATAGTATCAGCATTTTCTAGGCGAGAAATGATGGACTCCAACAAATTATTTTGCTC
>JAITQZ010000132.1 GCA_031288635.1 Candidatus Peribacteria bacterium
AACCCTCGTTCTTTTCCTCTAAAATGGAGATTTTTGATTTCTTTGAGCGATAGCAAAATGAGGATAAGTCATCCGGAGATATTGCTTACAATAGCAGCTATTAAACCAGCTTCTCAAAATTTTACAGAGAAAATCTCTGAGAGCAAATAAAATATCGCAATAAAGATAGCAGCAATAATCGGTAAGAAGTAGAACCTTTGCATAATACTTTGTCGGTTGATAATAAAATTTAGATTCATCTTTATAACATCTTGATTCTTCCTTATAATAAGACTTGATTTTTATCTTCTTATTTGTACACTTACTATTGTTTTTATGCATATCCATAGATGTGATGGATTTTCAAGAGCAGATTCTGTATCAAAGTAAAGTTTGTTTTCATCTTTAATTATTCTTTCTCTTATAAATGGACATTAATGGGCTAAAAAAACTTTCTGTAAATCTTCAAAAATCCTTCTTAACCCTTTCTTCGGAAGAGGAATGTTTTAGATTTTTAAGAGATTTGATGACTGAGGCTGAGATTATAGATTTTTCGCAAAGACTGGATATTGCGATTAGACTACAGAAAGGAGAACCCTATAAGCAAATTGAAAGTAGCAGTGGTGTTTCCTCTACTACCATTGCTAGGGTGGGAAAGTTTTTGAATGGAGAGCATTGAGGATATAAGCTTGTATTAGATAGAATGGGGATTGCGTAAAGAAAATATGGCGATTGTAGCTCAGTTGGTTAGAGTCCCGCAGTACTGCGGGATGGTCCCGAGGGTCGCGGGTTCGATTCCCGTCAGTCGCCCATTAATGTATAGATTAGTTCTTCAAATATAATGTATAAGGGCTCGTATCATAAGTATCTCCAAAGAATTCTCATAAGGGAATTGTAAATCATAATTTTTGGTAAATATGCAGTGCTGGAGTATTATTTTTTTCTACTCCTATAGTAAATTCGGTATATCATACATAATATAAATTTTCTATGACTTTTTTCATTAACATTTGTGCTAATCCTTTGTTTTGATGTTTTGGGTGCACTCTTAACGCCTCAAAATAAATACGTTGATTTGGAATTGTGAAATTAGCGTGGGTGGTATACTCATATACTACGGTAATCTCTGCTAAAAATTCATTATGTTCTTCAATGACAAAGATATCTATTATTCTGTCTTCTATTTTTTCTCTACGCTCAGAAGTTAATGCTGGTGTAATCTTTCCATATAAAGGGGCAAGTTTTTCTAATTCGTTTATAGATACTTTTTTTACTTTCATCTTTCATGCTCATACTAGTTCTCCATCATGAACTACATTATCGAATGAGGTAGACGTATCAGATTTTCTCTGCAAAGGTTTCTGCATTTTTAAAATCACTACATCTTCGTCATTAAAAGACTCTATTGTCTCGAAACCATATTTATGATAAAATTGTCTCGTAAAAGCATATCTTGGATATTCAGGGTGTTCGTCCAATGTTAAAAGTTCTAATGTAAGGATTTTCTGTTCTCTTAGGACATCTTCAGCGTATCATAAAAGCTGTGAACCGATTCCTTGATGTTGACGTGTACGTTCTACTCCCATTCGATACAATTTTGCGTGAGTAGTAGATAGGTGTTCATATACAATAAATCACAGTAACATGTTTTCTTCAAAAGCTAGAAATCCTTGTAATTTAGGAAGCTTTTCTTTCGCAAAATTTATGGTTTCAGGAGAAAAAAAGTCAGAAAACGTTTCCATTATTTTTAGAACCATATCGGTATATTGCTCATCAAATTTCTTGATAGTAATAGAAGACGCGTTGGGCATTTTAATAAAATTAGAGTAAAAGACTAATTGAAATATACTGTATTATTATTCCTTTAGATAGCAATACTATTTAACTTGACTTTGATGAGGGGTATTAGCATACTTTCCTTGAACTTAATTTTAAGGACTTCTCTTTTAGATATGCACATTCTCTCTATTCAATCCAATACTCCCCTTTGGAAAAACACTATCGCCTATGCTAATGCTTGTCCTTGGGAAGCCTGACCTCTGCTAGCTCAACATATGCAAGATAATATTTTTATTGATTGGGAAAGAGTTTTTGTAGCTACAACTGATGATAAGATTGTGGGATTTTGTACGTTTACGAAAGAAGATGGAATTCCTGATATGGAATATACACCTTATATTGGCTATATTTTCGTGGATGAAGCGTATCGTGGACAAAGACTCAGTGAACAGATGATTGAGACAGTAATTTCTTATGCTAAGGAACTCCATTTTAGAGAAATCTATATTGTCAGTAGTCACATTGGTTTGTATGAGAAATATGGCTTTGTGAAAATTGACGAAAAAGTTGATGAAAGAGGAAATGAAGAGAATATTTTTGTACGTTCAATAGTATCATAAGAGGATATTTTTTAGTGTTGAAACTAATGTAGCAGTTGTTTTTTATTCAGTTTTTTGTATAGTTTTGCTATGAACACTTCCATCTCTCACTACTTGAAAAAGCTTTGATATCCAAATGCATCTTTGTCGCCTATTAACGAAAGCACGAATAATGCGGTGTTTTCTTATGGAGAACAGATTATCAAGGTGAGTGATAATGGGAACAATCTAAAGACTGAATATGAAATTTTGTCGCAGTTAGCAAATAAGGGGAAATTTCCTTTGGCGGAACAGTATGGAACCATAGAGGGACATTTTATTTTGGTCTTGCAACGTTTATCGTGAGAAAATCTTTCTCATTGTTGGAGTTCCCTTTCTAGCTCAAAAAGAAATCAGCTTTTTAAGGATTTAGTCAAAGCAATGAAAGTAATTCACTCTTTGCCTGCTACACCTCCGAACTTTGTAGACTATTTAGTTCAGCAAGGAACATCCTATTATTATCAGAATCAAGACAATCCTTTCCTAAGTAGTAAACAATTGGAAAAGATATATTTAGCATTTACAAAAGGGATTTCTTCCTTTCACCAGTTGCAGGAAACGGTTATCCATAATGATTTTCGGTATAAAAATATTTTGGTGGAACAAGGGAACCTAAGCGGGGTTATTGATTTTGAGACGGCAGTGCAAGGACCTTTATGTATTGAATTTTTTCAATTACTCTTTACCCATTACTATGCCAAACAAGAAGATGATGCTGATGAACAAGACTTTATGGAGCAGTTTTTGCAGGTTCTTCCTACTTTATATCCAGAGCTTTGTCAGTATACCGATGAGCAATTCCGCTGTTTTTGTTTGTTTAGATATTTAGGTAAGCTGGTAAAATTTCGTGAGCCTTGGTATCGTCACACAGAAGTAGAGCAATTTGCTAAAGAGTTTTTGTAGATAAACTGTATTCCCGTATTGTTTGTTGCTCGTCCGAAACTAGTGCAAGGGTATCAATACAGATTTCTTTGTCTGGAAAGTGATGGAGGAAATGTGCAACTGCTTCATCAGCTTTTTCTAAACGGACGTAATTACAGATATTCATATGATTTGCGATATATTGATAGATGTCTTCTTGGGTTTTAATACTTTTTCATTTGGTACTTGCTATCTTTTGAGCATAAACTAAAGAGGTGTCAATCCCCAATGGAATCAACACTTTTCTCATCTCTTCAGCTAAAGAAAAAAGCTGAGTATTTTGGAATACTATTGCAATCCAAGCACATCCCTTTGGATATTTTTCTGTTAATTCTGGAGAAGAAGATATTCGTGTATGTTCCTGATTGACTATTTCCCGATGAGATAGATTGAATTTATGTTGCGTTCTTAGTGGTTTTGATAGTAGTTCTTTTAATTCAGTAAGATTATAAGAAGCATCCGTTATTTCTAGTTGAGATAAGGTAATATGAACATTTCCCTTTGGTGCGGTCATTGTATATCTAAATCCATTGGTATACAAATATTCTCTAATGCTATTCAGTTGTTTTAACGTTTTTTCTTGAGGGAATGCGACTATCGTATATTTCATAGAAATATTTCTAATTAATTAAAAGTTGGCATTATGATACCATTGCTTTTACCAGTCCTACGAACAAGGGGTGCGGAGCTAGTGGGCGAGATTTGAATTCTGGATGGGCTTGGGTCGCAATCATAAAAGGATGGTCGTGCAATTCTACGACTTCCACTAATTCTCCATCGAGGCTGGTCCCGGAGATATGAAATCAGTTTTTTTCAAATTCTTCTCTAAAGCTGTTGTTGAATTCATAGCGGTGTCTGTGTCTTTCTGCGATGTGTTCTTTGCCGTATAAACGGAAAGCGAGACTTTCAGGGGCAAGTTTGCAGTCGTAGGAGCCAAGCCTCATTGTTCCGCCTTTGGTTTGGATACCTCTCTGGTGTTCCATTAGATGAACGACATTATGCTGACCTTCAGGCGAAAATTCTTCGCTGTGGGCGTCGGTGTATCAGAGGACGTTGCGAGCAAATTCGATAGCCATAATTTGTGAGCCCAAGCAAATTCCCAGGTAAGGCACTTTGTTTTCTCTGGCATATTGTGCGGCTAAAATCATTCCCTCAATACCGCGATTTCCGAAACCGCCAGGGACGACAATTCAATCGTATTCACGCAAGGTTTCTATTCCGTTTTTTTCCAGAGTCTCAGCATCCACAAAAGAAAGCTGAATTTTGATATCGTTTCGGTAGCCAGCCACTTTCAATCCCTCATTCAGGGAATAGTATGCATCCTCTAACGCACAATACTTTCCGACCAAGGCGATTTTCTTTATGGTGGTGGAGTCTTCTATATGCTGAACTAGTCCTTCCCGTTTGGACATATCAAAGGGTTTCTGGGGAAGGTTCAATTTTTGGAGTAGGATATTTCCTAATGCACGTCCTTGGTAATTCACGGGAACTTGGTAGATAGACCTCACGGTCGTAGAAGGAATGACACAATTTTCTTCGATACCGGTCATTAGAGAGAGTTTAGAAATCAGCTTTGGGTCGATGGGTTGGTCTGCTCTGACGACAAGAATATCTGGTTCAATTCCTCTGGCTCTTAGGTCGCGAACAGAATTTTGAGCAGGTTTGGTTTTCAATTCTTGAGAAGCTCCGAGATAAGGCAGGTAGACTAAATGCACGAAGAGCACGGAGTCCGCACCGAGTTCGTGGCGGAGTTGGCGGACGGATTCGATTAAGTATTCGTTTTCCATATCTCCTACTGTTCCTCCGATTTCGACGAGAGAGATGTCTGTGTCCGTTTGGGGATGTCTGTCTTTTTCTGTAGCTTTGTAGGGGGCAAGGATTTTTTCTTTTACGATTTTGGCGACGTGAGAAACGACTTGCACGGTGTGTCCGAGGTACTCCCCTTTTCTTTCACGTTCAAAAATCTCCTGATAGATTTTTCAAGTCGTCCGAGAGGAATTACTATTGAGGCTGGTATCAATATATCTTTCGTAATGTCCAATATCGAGGTCGGTTTCTGCTCCATCATCTGTGACAAAGACTTCGCCGTGTTCGAGCGGGTTCATCGTCCCGGGGTCTACATTGAGGTAGCCGTCAAACTTTTGCATAAACACGTGGTAGCCGGCAGATTTGAGGATTGCACCGATACTTGCACCGGTAATTCACTTTCCAATTCCCGAGAGGACACCTCCTGTGATACAGATGATTTTCATTGTCAGATTTTTTAACGGGGTAAAATTATCTGTATTCTTTTTATTTCGTTTTTCAAGAGGAAAGTGGAAAATTTGTAAAGTGGGAAATTTTACTCCCCTACCATTTACAATTTTTTTAGTTTGATATTAAAGAGGGACAAGGCTGAATAAAAAAAACTTGCAGAAAATATTTCTACAAGTTTTTTACAGTCTTTCATTTTTCTAAGGCCTTTCTTATTAATTCCTTTCGTCTCAACTTCTCCTCTCTTTGTGCCTTTTCCGAAGCAAGTCGTTCTGCTTCTGCCATTTCCCAATACAGTTTCGCGTTGGCGACGTCCCGCTCATGCCTCCATTGTTTTTGTTTTTTCACTTGTTCTTCTAATCTCTGATGATAATCTTGAACTTTTTCCAGAGAATTAAACGGGAGTAAGTCTTCTTCATACACAGAATCATACACTATTCGGACTAATTCCAAAGAGTTAGCACTTTTTTTTTCTAGAATTGTTCTCCAGAAAAGTCCCCACGAATTAGAATATTGAATTATAAAGCCATTACAACTATAACCATTCCGCCTACGCTCACGCTCCTCATTACTAAGTTCTACTTCTACAATTCTTAACTGAAATTTTGCTTTCATTTTATTTTCCTCCTAATTTTTTAGTTTATTTTTGTTTTACATTATTTATTTTATGATAACACTATACATATAATACATATAAAAGCAAGTATTTGTGAATAAAATGTGTAGAAGCCCATCTACATACGTATAATATGCTAGTTTGAAAGCCGTATATTAAAAAAGATTCCTTCTAAAGTTCAGGGGGTTGTTCTTTTGGAAGGTTTATCTAACAGGGACACAACTTTCAAAAATTCTTTTCTGGAAAAGAAAAGACCGCTTTATAAAGCGGTCTTATACTATAATTTTGACTGTACTAAAATTTTTCAATTACCGAGGAAATCTTTTATTTCTTGGATTTCTTCTTGGAGCTTTTCTGTTTTCTGTACATACAGAGCATCAATTTGAGCAAGTGTTTCTAGCAAGAGCTTCAAACTTTCCTCTTTTATCTCTGGGAGTTTTTCCAGCTTTTCTGCTTTTTCTTGCAGAAGTTTTTTTGCTGTTGGTATCATTCTCTTTTTTGTTTGAGATGGAGTTTTCTTCACACCCCAAAGAAAGAATTTATGTAACCAGCTTCCTTCTGGCAATAGTATAGATGGAAATGCAACTACAAGCAGGTATATAAAAAATAATAAGATACCTGATACTATTATGCATCGATATATCTCTTCTCCCCAGAAGGAAGCTATCAGACCTATAAACATAGGGATAGCAAGGATAGCAAGGATAGCGAGAATCACGAATACATCAATGTTTGCTTTTCTGGCTCTGTCGTTTTCAACCTGCTCCCTCAGGTTGTTTAAATCATTTTTTTCTTCCATTTTTTTTAATTTATTTTTTTTATTTGCAATATTGCAAAGAATATTATACTGGTATATATAATGTCAAGTCAATTTTTATTTTATTGATATAAGGGAAGTGTAGCCAATGCATAAAAATTTGACACGACAGGAGAAATTCGTATACTTATGTATGATTTTATCTTTTATCCATTTTCCCAATGACTGACAACCCCAACAAACTCCTCGCTCTCCCCGGAGATGACGAACTTTGCGAGACTTTGATTGCCGCAGCAGAGCAAGGCACTCACGAAAACATCAGAAAAATTGTGCACCAAATGACAGGATATGCCAGAAATGCGAAGACAGAAATCAAAAAGCTCGTACAATTCGACCCAGCTACAGGACTTTCCCTTAGACTTACGGTAGCATCTGGAGATGAGGCTCTCCAAGGATTTATCGACCACCAAAATCTCCTCATAAAAGGAGCGGCAAAACTCTTGATGATTTCTGTCGGAGCAAATACATTCGGAGCATTTCTCAAGAAGATGAAAGAAAAAACAGACGATAGTAAAGCAGTGACCATCAACACTACGAGCAATATCCTTACGCTCTTTTTTCAAAAACTCAGCGAAAAATATATAGTAGTAGAAACTCCAGAACACATTAGAGCCACCGTAGAAGGACTGTTTGACCAAGTATAATTACGATATATTCAGACTTCCATTACTTTTTTCAACTACTTCTTTTCTGAATGCTTCCGTCAACCCACGATTAATGTGAAGTTTTTGTTTTACCTGTTCACCATATTCTTCTACTAGAATTTTCCCATCATATTTTTGCAACAGATAAGAAACCAAAGAAGTCTGTTCATAGCTGAATGTAAGGACTACTTCATCAAAGATTTCCTTTTGAATTAAAGAGGAATGTTTTATGGTTTCTTGTGCAGTCTGCGTATATGCCTGAATGAGCCCACCTACACCCAATAATGTCCCTCAAAAATATCTTGTTGCCACTAGTAAAACATTGTGTATATTCATTCCTTCGAGAACTGAAAGTATCGGTTTTCCTGCTGTGTTGCTCGGTTCTCCATCATCGTTTGCTTTGCTCCATTTGGGGTCAATTAACGTATTTCCAAAGAGGTCTTGGTGGACGTGTAGCTCAATTCTCCGAGCAGAACAATGATGAGTAGCATCGTAAAATTTTCTTTTCATTTCCATTAAATGCTGTTCAGCTTCTGCTTTCGTTTCTACAGGGAAAAGGGTTCAAAAAAATCTGCTTCCTTTGATTTTCGGGAGTTCGTAGGTAAAGGATTGTGTGATGGTCGTGTAAGAGAGTTTTTGCATTCCAACAAAGAGCATATAGAAATCTCTTCTATTTTCAAATTGATTTGACAGAAGGAAGGCGATATTATTCCAAGGTCTGTGCTATCAAGGTTTTAGCATATTCCCTTTGTTCGAAGTCGGCGATTTTTGGGAGGACAATATTGTAAATGGATTGAGTGATGTCTTTGGTGAAGTTGTAGTCTTGGATAATTTGAATGCTTTCTCTCGGGGAAAAGAGCCGATCTAATTCTGCTCAGATATCCGCTTTTCCTCTTTTGGTATCGGAATATGCCTTTCTGAGTTTTTTAGCAGTATCTACAACTTTTTTTAGGTCTTTGAAAAGATGGTAGACAGATTTATTGCCACTTGGTTTTTGGTCTCCTATGTTATACTGTTTCCGATACGTTTGGAATTCTTCCCAACTTAATTTGCTCAAAGCTCCATCAAGATGTCTGCTAATCATAAAAGCTTCTTCTTCGGCAGGTTGATAGTCATCATTCACAATTCTGGCACGAGAAATCTGTTCTTGAGGAAGAGGACTGGTTCCAAGGTAGTCTTGTGGGTTCATAGCACCACTAATGACTACAGAAGGATGAACATGGACTTTTCAAAGCTGAGGGTCGTTAATGTATCTACGCCCATCAAGGAGAGGATTGAGCAGTTTGGCTACCCCGGGTTTTAAGGTATTCACTTCATCAAGTAAAATAATTGCACCAGGAGTCTGAATTCCTCTAATGAGTTCACTTGGTTGGCGATAGGTTCCATCAGTATTAATTTCTTGAGAAAATAGAAGGTCTTCTTTTTCCATATGAACATTACAAGAAATATCAAAGATTTCTCTGTTGGTCAGATGTCCGAGAATATCGATTTTGAAGTTTTTTCCTGTTCCTGAATCAGACTCAATAACCATATAGCCTTGACGATTGACAAGCTGTTGTCATAGGGTGTTTCCCCACTCAGCGAGTTTTTTTTCAATACTTGGAGTAATCACGGTTTTTTGGTCAATATGAGGGAGATTTTTTCTTTGGTGGATGTTTCGGAGTTTATTTTCTCCAGTGATTTTTTTCATTACTTCCAACATACGAGGAATATAGTATTCTTTTTCGATTTCTTGAAATTCATTTATTTTAGACCAGCTTTTTCTTTCTTCTTTTATCTCAGATCGACTTTTTCATTCTCCTGTGGGGAGAGCTTGATATTCTTTGAGGAGGTCGTGATATTTTTTCTTGTTTCCATTAGTATTTCGCTCGTGAATGCTTTTCTTCAGAGCTTCTCGTTCCTCTAAGGTGTAGATAAATTTATAGTTTCAAAGTACTCTTTTATTTATATTTGGTTCAATAACATTTCCAACAGAGGAACGGAATTGAAGTTTATATTTCCCGTCTCCAAGAGGTTTTCCGTAGATGTCTCGCTTCACTTGTCTCTTAATTTCTGGGACAAAATAGAGGGTTTTTGGAATGCCATATTGGTCAAGGGTTTTAAGTGAACCTTTGCTTTCTTCTTTGGAAAATTTGATACTCAAAGCTCTTTCTTTGAAGAGTTGCTCCAATTTGATGGAAAGTTCTTGTGCTTTGGCACCTGGGAGCTCTTCAATGTCAGCTTTTGTTTGAAGTACCAAAGTATCCGTTTTTTCTATCTGTTCTAAAGTATCTTCATCATTAATGCTTAGGATAATGTCTTTGATATCATTGATTGCGTTTTGAATGCTGAGAACTTTTTCTTGTTGCTGTTGTTGTTTGGCTTTGCTCTCATTTTGAGCGAGAGCTTTAAGTTCATTTTGTCTCTGCTTTTTGAGATTTGTGAGATGGTCCTTCATTGTTTTTTTCTCTTCTTCTGAAAGGTAATTTATAAGTTGTTCGGTTTCAATTCGGAGAGGGTGTTTGAGGATGGTGTTGATATGCGGGAGATAGTCAATATTGGAGAGTTCATTTTTGAGTTCTATAAAATTTTCTTCTAGTTGTTGTTTGATGTCTTCTTGATGTTCAGTTTGATATTCTTTGATTTTTTCTTCAATGATTTGAGTAGTTTCTTTGAGGAGTGTGTCGAATGCCTTATCTGGGAGTAAGGTTTGGCTTCTCTCTCTTTTGATGTCGATGAGTTGTTGTTTTATGATTAAGAAGTCAGAAAATACTGTCGCAGTTTTGAGAGTTTCTACGATAGTAGCGAGGTTTGTAGTGCTGGCTTCAAGTCTGATTTTTTCTTTTTTTTCGGAGATTTCTTGGAGTATAGGGTCAATGAGTCCTTTTACTGCTATCACTTTGGGGTTCATTTTGAGCTGTTGAGCGAGAGCATACACTCTGTTGATTTCTGGGAGGGTTTTAGCCTGTGTGAAAAGATGTTTGAGAGAAACCCCCGCTCAACCCCTTTGTCCTTCGCCGTTCGCTATCGCTCAGGCTTCGGACATTTCCCCTGAAAGGGGCAAACCATCATTATTTGTCTTTTCTTCCTTATCAAGGGGAGTAGAGACTTGTACTTTGGTGTTTCGTAATTTTTTTCTGAGGGATTCATCATTGGCATGGTCTTCGTTGGTTATAGGGGAAGTAGTATCATTGAGGTCAAGAGTGAGTCCTTTGTTGATGGCTTCTTGGAGGTCGCGACGAGATTTGTCTTCGATTTTAATGATGTTTTGTTTGGTCATTTCAACATTGAGAGAGTTACTATCTACATAGCCTCTTGGAAGCTGTTTGACATTGACAGTGATTAATCTCAGATAGCCGTCTTTGTCCATACAGAAAAGCTTTCCTTGTTCATTACTAAGATAGACAATTTCTGTGAGGTCTGGGAAACTCATTACTTCTTCTAAGGTGTTTCTATTGAGGACTTTGAGTTGAGACTTTCCGTCTTGTTTTGCAATGATAAAGTAGAAGTTATTATTGCTGTCAGTTCTGATATTTTTGATAATTCCGTAGTTGCTCAGGTCGTAGGTATCAGAAATGGTATTGACGGCATCGTCAGTGTATTCGTGAAGAGTAATTTGGTTCTTTTCAAGGACACAGAATTGTTTCTGGTCCTCACTAGTGATACAATAGTCATCAGCTCAGATATTAAGGACTTGTTTTGGAGTTCTGATGTAGAGAAGTGGCTTTTGAAAATCATAGGACTGTTTGTATCTCTCTTTTTGCAGATGTTTGTTGATTTGTGAATAATTTCATAGTGTTAAACTTATTAGTCCATTTTTTAGATATTCTTCGGCATCACCAAAAAATGTCATATTGTCAGTTGTTGTGATGATAAATGTTCATGTATTTTCTTTGATTTCTTTTGCTTGAAAAAATATAACATTAGAATTTAATAAGTTGTCTGCATTGATTCAACTGTCCGTAGCATATCCATTTTTTTTGAGATTTGTTCATAATTTTAAGTATTTAGTGAAAATTTGTCCCCCGCAATAGTCATAGCTATTTGGGTTTAATCAGAGTTTTTTTAGATTGGTTATTCCCAAATTTCTTGTTAAGGATAAATTAGAAATATAAGAAAGGGGATCTTCTTTACTTCCTATGGGTAAAAGGGTGATAGAAAATTTAGCTGTGGAGGTTTCTTTTTGCTCTGAGGTAGTGTCTATTCAAGGGGTTACAACCTCTTGTTTTGAGGCAGGTGTTGGTTGTGTGATAGTCATTGCGTAGTGTGTAATAAATGGATAAAAGGTGAATTTTGTTGATGAACCCCCACCTGTTGTAAACCCCTCTGTCCCTTCGGGACATCTCCCCTTCACAGGGGAGAGCATTTATAGAGGGAAATGCAACTTGTGAGAATTTTTTGTTGATTTTTTTAATATTGCTTTAGATATTTTCTAATAAGTAATGATAATTTTGTTCTGTGATTTCCAATGATTTTTTGGGATAAGTCAGGGCTGTCTTTTGCATAGATGGTATTTCCCTCTTCGGGAGGTCAGAAATAATATTCTATAAGAGGCATTTTTCTTTCTTCGTTATTGATGTAGTAAGCCGTGATACCCATTCCTTGTTTCTTCAATTCGTTAATCATTGCTTTAAGTTGGGGGACTTGATTGAAATTGTAGAGGTCTCCATCGCCGATAAAGGAGATATTCCCAAAGGATTTCCCTCAGCTTTCTTTCAGCTTTTTCTTCATATTGGTATAGACAAAGGTGATAGGTTCTTGGCTATTTCCTCCACTTCTCGTCGTTGCTGCTCTCATCAGTTTGGAGGGGATGTGGGTTTTACGGTCTGAGAATGTTTCACCAAAGTGGATGACTTCATCAATGCTATCATCAAAAATCACGATACTCATCTGGACTTTGAAATGTTCCAATACTTTGGCTCTGGTAATCGCTGCTTTAATGGATTGGAAAAAGGGAGAAGAGGTATCGGTAAAACTTCCCATACTTCCGGAGCGGTCAATGATGATGGTTTCAAACATATTGATTTCCGTAACTTCTTCTTTAATTTCAGATCTTTGAAAAAGTTTGGTTTCTCCTTCTGTTTTTCGTTTTACAAGTTTTGTTCTATCAAGTTTTGCTCCACTATGGTATCGGTTTTCTTCGTCTCTCTGAAAAATGTAGTTTGGAGGAAGGACTTTTTGAAGTTCTGCAATCTGTTTTTTCACTTCCGGTCGGACTTCTTTCTCAAGTTTTTTGTATCTTTTGTAAAGGGCGAGTTCCTCTTCTTTGAAGCCAAATCTTTCCATTTCAGTTTTCAGCTTTTTTTTCTGTTCTTCAATATTTTTTCTGATGATGTCGGCGTAATCTTCCAGTTTTTTCTTCCGTTCAGGGTCAAGAAGGGATTCGTTCAGCTTTTTTTCGAGTTCTTTTTCGTCTTCAATGTTTTTTAGTTCTTCTTTTTCTTGTTCGATGATTCCTTTGTTTCCGAGGTCGTCAAGCATTTCTTTTGCGAAGTCTTCAAGTTTTGCGTTGTCAAGGAGGTCTCTCATCTGTTCTTTGGTGTCAGCTTTTTCTAGCTGTTCGAGGGCTTCTTGGAGTTTTTCTCCTTGTTTGATAAGGGAGTCTTCTTTGGCTTTATTGATGAATTCGTCCAGCATTTCTTCGGCGGATTTGGGTGGAGTAGGCTTTTGTTCGCGGGGGCAGGTCATTTCTCATTGGTCTTTGGATTGGTTGGAGTTGTTTTCAGTGGATTCTTTGTCTGAGGAACCCCCTTCCGAACCTTGCGGGTCTCCCTCCCCCTTATCAATGGGATCCGCTGATGGTGTTGATCATTCGCTGTTTTGTTGTTGGTTGTTTCAAGGGGTTTCACCCCCTTGTTTAGATGGGTTGCTTTGTTCGGATGGATTGCCTTGTCCAGACGAATTGGAGGACTCGCCATCCATTCCATTCTCGCCAGCGTTTTCTCCGTTTTCTTTTTGGAGAGGTGTGGCATCAAGTCTTACTCGTTGAGTTCCGTCTCGGATTTCGGTTCGTGCGTGTCCATTGTCGGTGCTTAAAAGTCCTTTTCCATCTTTATTTGCAGATTGTATCATATGACCCACGACGAGTCTTGCAGGGATTCAAAGTTCTCTACAAAGAGCAACACAAAGGCTGTTTGCACTGAAACACTCTAAAATAGGAGATTTATCGAGATTAGTGATGTAGTTTTTGCTGTGAGACTGATTTCGGAGGGTACCTTGTTTTGTTGTGGCGTATTTTTTTGTAGTATTGATGTATTTTGCGATAGTGTGTCAGATTTGTTTTGCTTCTTTACCGGAAAGTTTTGTCAATACTTCCTGGGTAGGTTTGGTTAATGATGAGAAAATAATTTTTTCATTGTCTGCGGAGATGGGAGATTGGCTATTGTTTTTTTCATTCAAAGCAAATTGAAAACTGATAATCTGTTTTGACTTGCTGGTGATATAGATACAAGCATTTTGGTCTCTCTGAAAAAGTGGTATATCTTTCCCGTGATAAACCAATGAAGAAGTATCAGGCATTGCAGTTTCTGGAAGCGGGATAACAGTAATTCCTGCTTGAACATAGCCAACATAAGTAAAAATTTGCTTTCCTTTTTCTATCTTATGTTCTAATTGAATGAGTTGTTTTCTCTTGGACCAAAGATTAGTTTTGGGGTCAAAATAAGATTTTTTCCCGATGGGATAGTAGCCACAATAAGCAGGATAGATTTCTCAGAAATGGTAGTGTTCTCCGCTGGTTTCTCCTACTTCCATATCTTGGGGAAGATATTCGTCTCTGTCTTCAGGAGGAAATTTTAGAGAATCATTGATATATATATATCATTTTTATTCTGTTCTTGTTTCTCATCAGTATTAAAAAGTTCTTGTGCTTTCTTTTTCATTTTGTCAATTCGGCTTTCTGTCTGTTTTTTTTCAAGTTCTGCTTTTGTGTTACTTTCTAGAGTGTCTTGGAGCTGTTTTGTAGTTTCATTATTTATTTGTTGTTTTCTCTTTTTGAGTAAAGATAAAAGATAGTCTTTGATGGCTTGAAGAGATGCCTTTCGTTCTGTGAGATGGGTAGTTCTAAGATTTTCGTTCATAAGTGTGAAAAAAATAAATTTGAATAGATAGTTAAGTATAGCTAAAATATTTTGAAAGTCAAAAAATAAGGAAGATTTTTCTTATCGTTCATCTTCCAAGAGCTTTCTTTAAAGTTTTTTCAAATTGATTTAATTCACAGAGACCTCAAAATTCAGGTTGCTTTTTCTTATTTCCTTCCAAAATCTGCGGGAATTTCTCCCCACTCTGAAGTTTGCCATTTCAAAAGCTGAAAGGGAATACCGTTTTTTGCTAACCACTCCTCTGCTCTCTTTACCGCACTTCGTACTACTCGTTCTGAATAAGTAACTCTAAACTTACTTCTACAAACACCTTGTTTTACCCGACTCATCGCGGTTTTACTATCGGAATAGATTGCAACGGATTCGCCCTTTGAACATGTCAATGACGTATCCTTACAATACACTAATCAATGCACAATCGCCAAGAATTCCCCAATATTATTAGTTCAGATGTCAAAACGTTGAGCAAAAATTTCTGTTCCTGTTTGTAAGTCCACACCACGATACTCTAAAACACCAGGATTTCCACTACAAGCTGCATCCACCGCAATACTTTCTTTCACAAATGGCAGAGTCGCCAGTTCATCACGAGATTTCCAAATGTGCTTTTTAGGTTGTGCCTGATAATACGGTTCTCGTCCCTGTTGTAAGGCATCTTCTGCTGCAGCACGAGAAGCAAACGCTTTATATTTTGCACCAGAAAATCAAGAGACTAAAGGTTGTACTTCAGTCCAAGCATCAAAAATTCAGATTTTTTTTCCCTCTCGAATAACATAATATTTTTTTTCTGTCGTCATAAGAGCCAGCATAAAGTTCTGCTAGAAAAATGCAAGAGCGTATAAAAAAAGGCTGATATGAACAACCAGCCAATGTTGCGGAAATATAATACATTCACAAACTTAAGCTACCAAACAAGCAATGAGAAGTGCGATACCCACTACAACTAATACAATAATACCAGCTATAATACAACCAGGACCTATTTCTTGTTCAATTTCTTCCATCTCCTTGTTTGTAGCATAGACTTTGAATATCATAAAATTCCAAAATCTTTCATTTTCTTCATTATCTGTAAACATAATAATTATTTTTTTGTTAACGTTGGTATCATAATGATTTTAATATATATATCAAGTAAACTTTAAACTTTTCTAAAGTCCTTGAAAATATTATTAAAATCGCTATACTGCTAAGTAAGACTTTTATCTCCAGCAGAGTTCCCAATGTCCAACATCATTGACCAAGTCAGAACTTTCGTCGAAAACGAATGCAAAAAATCCACTAGCAAATACGGATATGAACCCTTTCATTTTATCCCTATGGTAGCCTATGCAAAACAGCTCGCTTATCAGCTCGGAGGAGACAAAGAAATTATCGAAATTGCTGGGCGACTTCACGATATCGGTTCCATCATCTACGGTCGCGAAGACCATCATATCACGGGGGCAGACATTGCAGAAAAAAAACTCATTGAATTCAACTACCCTTTCGAAAAAATTGCACTAATAAAAAAATGTATCTTTAATCACAGAGGCTCAAAAGACTTTATCAGAGAAAGCATTGAAGAACAAATTATTGCTGAAGCTGACGTAATGAGTAGTTTCGACAATATTTCAGGGCTTTTCAAAGCTGCTTTCGTCTACGAACATTTAGACCAAGGACAAGCAAAAACTTCTGTTAGACAAAAATTAGAAAGAAAGCGGAACCAACTCCATTTTGAAGCGTCCAAAGAACTCATTCAGCCTAAATATGCTGCTGCAATGCTTTTACTCAAAGCATAACAACATACCGTTTTTATCTTCTTACCCCCTTCTCCTATGAAAAAATGCAACTTCTTTCCCTCTGTACTTGCTACAGTACTTCTTTTCTCTCTTCCTCTCCTGTTACTTATAGGATGTAGCACAGACAACAACGAAAAGATACCAACTGAACCCAGCACCAATGAAAATCTTCTTCCCTACCAAAACGAAGTAATCATCGCTGGAATCTGACCAGAACAATCAGGACAACCAGAAGCAAAAGCTGATGAACTCGTCGTAGAACACCTTAACGGAACAGAGCCACCAGTTGAACACATTTTTATCCCTGTCGAACTCCGAAGTGGAAAATTACTAGAAGGTGAAAGCATTCCCGGAATGCATCTGAATTTTAGTGGAACTGTAGAATACTTAGATGCTGGAGCAGGAAACTTTCGATATAAAGCAGTAAGTATTGATGTCCTCAGTACTTTCCGCTAAGAACAAAATATTTTAGAGGTCTTTTAACTAACAACCAATGAATACGTGCTTCCCAGACAAGCAATATACTTCAAAAGACATTCAAAATGCTGCACTCATTATCCATCCTAAATTAAAACAGTACAATCTCAAATCAGCAGAGATTTCCCATACTTTTGAAGAAGGGAGTAATTTTACTCAGCTTGAAACCCCTATTGTAGACGCGTTAGGAAATGAATTTTGGGATAGTGAGGGATATTATATGGCTCAAAGAACGGAAAACGAAGAAGAGAAAAGAATGATTGCTTTTCTTTCCATAGGACACGGCCTTTCTACAAGAGCTAGAGAACTCTTCCCTTTGCAACAGGATGAAGAAAGAAGGATTTCTTTTATGAGGGAAGCTATTAAACAAAAATTTGACCGTAATCCTAAACTCAAAGCACTTTTAATACAGACGGGAAATAAGGAGATTATTGAATATACCTATCGATGAGATACCTTTTTCGGCATCGACCAAACTACCTTGAAAGGCAGAAATATTTTAGGGAGACTTTTGATGGAATATAGAGACCAATACGATAATAAATGAGTGAAAAAGAATTCTTAAAAAGAGCCAGAAATGCAGTGGCTCTTTTTTTTTATAACTTTTTGATAAAGGTCCTTTGGAGTTTTTTCTCCCCAATAATAACTTGAGCCATATCATTTTCGGAAGTGGCTACAATATTTCCCTCTTTATCTCGTAGTTCCTGATAAAAGGGAATTTTTAACACCTCTACCCCTATGATATTTTTGGGGATAAAGGTTTCGATGGTATACAACTCCCCTGGAAACAGAGGTTGGTTGTACGAAAACTTTGTCTTTGAGGAGATAAAAGCTCTTTGCTTTTCTCTCATCATTTTGTAGTAGTTTCCTTGACCATCTATTGTGAGAGAAAGAAACCGTCCTCTCTCCACCTCCAATAGACCTTTAATGGTTGCAACATTCACCATTCCAGCAATACAGTCGCTGGTCAGCTCGTGTTGCCTCCGTTCTTGGGAGACTAGACATAAATCTGTCTTTTCTTTTTCTTTCTCATGATGATTGAGAAGAATTTTGAAAAGGGTCGTCTCTATGCCTTGTTGGGAAAAATTCCCTTGGATACTTACACCATTTTCCATAGGTTGGATAGAAAGGGAATAGTCAATACTCCCCAATACCACTTCTCTCTTAAAGCGAATTTCTTCGCAATAAGCAGTATCCACTAGGAAAAAAGATTTGACCTGCAAAGCTTGTCTTATCAAGCTATACAGGGTTTCATCCTTTCGGATGATTTTTAGGAGAACATTCATATAATTCCCATTATACAAATGTTTCAAATTGTCTGTCAGATTTTTGGAACATTCTACTGTCCCTGTAAATTTTGTCATAGATGAATGATATTTGTTTTTGAGTTGGAAAGTATAAAGTTCTCCTTCTTAAAAGCAATATCTTTTTACAAAAATCTTTTTACAAAAATCTTTTTACAAAAGTCAGATTTTTTTACTTATTGTTGATAATCAATAATAAATTCATATAGTGATGGTGCTTTTATGTTTTTATTGATTTACAATGGGATTTGAAATTAAAACAATCCTTAGCTCTCCAAAAGACGGAGAAAAACTACCGAATCCATATATGAGACCAATAGAAACCATAAAGAAGAAAGAGGAAGAACAAAAAAGAAAAGATGAAGAAGATGTAAGAGCAATAGAAAAACAGTTGGGTATAGGCACCAATTACCATGAGGGACTAAATCGTGAACTACGTACGATATATATATCAAATACTCTCAAAGACCATGCTCCAAATTTAGTACAAGAACTTCAAGAGATATGACAAAAAGTAGGGTTTTCTATTCACATCTTAGATGATGGTGATAGAATGTGGGTAGAAGATGCTACAATTCGTTTACATAACGGAAAAATATACATTCCATTTGCTTCTGATACGGGGTTTTTTAAACCTGGTGGTAATCGTGAACATATATCAAACACTGGATTATGAAATGGACCACAATCATTTCATCCATCCGTTACTGAAACTCCTGATACCAAAATCGTCCATTGAAAAAGTTATCTGGAGGGAGGGAACGTTTTAACTTGTCAGTTAGCTAACGGACAACCATGAGCTATTATTGGTGAGGAATCTCTGAGAAATACAATACGTGTTTTGGGATTAGAAGACATAAATGCATCTTCTGATGAGGACTATCAAAGACAAGAAGAAAATATTAGACAGCAACATTCAAAAAATATAGAAATTGCTAAGCAACAAATTGCTCAAGATCTTGAATTACCACTTGAAAATATCATTTACATTCCGCAGTTTGATTTTCATATTGATATGTGGTTTCGTCCTTTGCAGGATGGTGTAATAGCTACACCGGATTTCGATAGTGCTATTCATATTCTCACAGATTTATTGGCTACAGAACAATTTACACCAGAAGAAAAAACTGAACTTGAAACTCTGAAACAGGGATTGGAAACAATGAATACTACTACAGCACCATTTATATGAGACGCAAAATGAATTTTGGAAGAGTCAGGATTTAAGACGGTTAATGTTCCTTGTTTTTCGGTATTACCAAGTGCATATGGAAAATGAGGATGGAATAAAGGCTGAGCAGGTAATAAGGGTAGTTTTTTAGATAATGAAAGGAAACTACGTAAAGTACCACTTATAAATTACATGAATGGAATAGCTGGTACTTCTATTAGCAAAACTACTTATTATATTACAAATACTTCTGGCATTACTTCTTTAGATTCTGCTATAGCGAAACATTTTAATTGATTAGGTATTGATGAAGTATTTTTTGTTTCCTCCAACTATTTGCTAGGATTACAAGGATGATTGGATTGTGTGACTCTAGAATCGTTATTAAAATCGTTATTGTCGCTCACAGATTGATTTTAAGAGAAAATATGGCTTTGTTGCAAATAAAGGGATAGTTTCATAGAGGGTTAATTTTCACTTGCTGTTATAACACAGTTAAATTGTCAGTAAAATGAACACAGTTAAAATGTCAGTTGATAGGATTATGGGGAAATAAGTTTGTAAGGCAGGGAACGTAAATAGTTTTGTGTAAATAGAACATTAGGGAACAGAATAGATTGACTGAATGATAATGAAGGAAATCTAAATATCAAGATATGATTTCACTCTTCATTCAAAGATAGCTTC
>JAITQZ010000014.1 GCA_031288635.1 Candidatus Peribacteria bacterium
TGATGGGTGGAAGATTTTTTTTTAAATAAAAATCTGCTTTTTATGGCAGTTCATTATCTTTTTTGATTGTGGTTGGTGCAGGTATCCCTTATATGGGAAGTATTTAGACTGCGGTAACCAGCAATAACAATTAATGAAAAGCCAAGTCTCGTGATAAAGGGAGATGAAGCCCCGACTTGAAAGACCTGACTATTCGTTAATTATTATTACGATTCATCTTTTTTATCACATATCAAGTCAAGTCTTGCAGATTTTTTTTAAAGAACTGGTCTTTTTTGTTGATGTATGGTGGGATTTGTGATGTCCCAAACAAAAAAGACCTCATCGTTTTGATGTGTCTTTATGATTGAGTTTTAATGATTTTTCTGACTTACAGTGGATACATTGTGCAAGGTAAAATAACAAGAGAATAACCAGAAAATAATAAGAACAGCAAAACAACTTATATTTTACAAATAACTCACAAACAAATTAAAAAATACAAATTAAAAAAATTACCTAAAAAAAGAAGTAAAAGGAGATTTTTCTCTTTCCTGCTTCCCAACTACCCTTTACCCCCAATGCAAATTCGTACAATTTTTACAGCAAGGTGGCACTTAGTTCAGCTCAACACAAAAAATCATCGAATTTGAAACGGGGAAATTACGATAATTTTCTCCCAAACCCTTTTATTACCTCTGGATGTTTTCTTACTTAAAATCTTTCATTCCATATAGACAATGTCTAATCTTGTCTAATCAAAATAAAAAATCCAACAAAAAATACCATTTCCCATCAAATCGTTTTACTTTGCACAATATATATCCAGAAAAAAATTTGCATATTTTACCATTTTAAGTATAATAGATTATAGTATCATTTTTACCTTCCCCTCCCCTAATGAAAATTAGACAAATCAAAATTTCCAACATCTTGAGTTTTCCCTATGTAGAAGATTTCTCTACTATAGAAGGCATCAAATTTCCTACATCAACCGAAGAAAATGACCTCAATATTCTCATTGGAGCAAACGGAAGTGGGAAAAGTAATTTTATTGAGATAATTAACCAATTCGTCCGTAATATGGTCTTTGATTACACATTCGATAAAAAGCAACAGACCATCCAATTCATCCCCAAAAAAACCTCAAAACTCAGTAAACATTCCAATACTCAGGACAAACCCGCAAGAATTGAAGTCATTATAGAACTCTTTGAAAACGATTTTGAAAATATCTGATTTGTCTGTAAATATGCAGATACTATCAATGAAATCATCGAAAAGAATAGCACACTTCTTTACAGATTCCCCCACTATACTATTGAAGACATCAAACAAAAGGTAAACACCATCCATATTTGTGCAGAATTTTCTGAAAAAGAACAAACCTTTGTCCTTAATCAGACAAAACTCAATCCTGAAGAGATTTTTTCCCTTATTTGCATTCAAGAACAAGAACTCCTCTACATCTGTATTAATATCTTCAACAGCATCCTAAGGCATTCTGACAACCCTCAAGAAGAAAGAATGCGATACCCTCTAAAAAATACATTTGGCATTGTTTCCAGCGAAAGAGATACGAATAAATGGAAATATCTCAATGATAGCCAAGAATTTGATACCTATATTTTTCAACAAAAAGATGAGAAAACTCAGAATTTAGAAGGGTTTTATAAAGTATTACACAAAATTCGGACAATAATCAATAAAAATTCTCAAGAAATTCTCCTCAATCCCGACCCAACCACCATTGACGAGAATATTGAAACCAGACTCTACAACTCCAATTTTTGGAAAAAATTGACCAAATCCATCAAAAGATTTATCAACAAAGACCTTTTCATTGAATACCTCCAAGGAGAAATCAGTCTAAAACTCAAAAACGACAAAGGAGACAGGTTTTATTTCTCTGATTTGAGTGCAGGACAACAATCAATGTTACTTATTCTCTTTGCCATCTACGGAAATGACCTCAGAGACGGATTTATGATTATCGACGAACCAGAACTCCATACCCATCCACAATTACAAAAGGAATTGGCAGTTTTACTTAAACAAATCAACCAAGAAAAAGGAACACAGTTTTTTCTCTCTACCTACTCTGCCCTCTTTATCAACGAAGGAAACATCACGAAAGTCTACAGATTCCAAGGAGGAGAAGAAACTCACGTCTATAACCCACACTCTCAAATCGCTCCCGACGACGCAAAACTTGTCCATCTACTGAGATATGAAAATCTCTCAAAAATCTTCTTTGTAGATAAAATTATTCTCGTTGAAGGAGATTCTGACGGCTATTTTTTTACCCATTACCTCAAATGGCTCCAAGAACAACCCGGACGAGACGACATTGTAGGCACCTATGAATTCATCAATATCAACGGAAAAGGGTCTTATAAATCACGACACAGATTTCTAAATAAATTCTGAATAGAAAACCATTTTATCGGCGACCGAGATAATACAGTAGACTACGGATTTTTCACCCAGAAAGAAATCAATAAATACTACCAACTCGCAAATAAACATTTGAAAAATTACCAAGGCAGAGGAGAAGGCTGAGACTATTACAACCGTCTGGTTTACGTAATCAAAAAATACTATCCTCAAAAATACAAAAAAATCATTGAAGGAATTGAAGAGTTGTACAACGATAATATCTTTATTCTAAAACTCGGTGCCATCGAAAGCTATCCCGGACTAGAAAGAAAAGGCTTACAACAAATGGTCAATTTTGCCTACTACGATTTCGATAATCGAGCAAAATCACCAAAATTCAAAATTCAGAGAAAAGAGTTGGAAGAAATCTTTGGAAGAATCTTTGAGAAAGTAAGAAAGAAGAAATAAAAAGCTAAACTAAAAAAAGACTACCCCACCATCGTAGAAAATCCCCGTCCAACCTTCATCTTCAGCATAGTAAGACAAGACATTTTTTGCCCTTTCAGATTGTTCCAAATTTTTAACGTACAATACACTTTCTTCTATCCTCCCATCTTCACATATAAAAATGTAGCCACCGCAATCAAAATAATAGCAAACCCAATAACAACAAACGTTTTCATTTCTTGTTCTTTCAGCTTTGAAGTTAATTGCTGCAATTTTGCTTCCAGCCTTTTTTTCTCCTCGATAGCTTCTTGCTTTTCCTTGGTATAATCAGGCAGAGCAATCATATTCTGAATTTTCGCTTCCAACTCCCCTATCCTCTGCTGCAAAAGAAAAATGACCTTATTTTTCTCCTCCAACATCTTATCTTTTTCGTTGAAAATCAACGCAAATTTATCAATCTTTTCTTCCAAAGACGAAAAATCTGTAGCTGGACGAACAGCAGAAACAGGACGATCGGCATTCTGACTGACCAACTCTGTAGAAACTTCCTGTCTCAAAGCAGAGAATTCTAAACCCAAAGCATTCAATTCATCTTTGGACAAGAGGACTTTGTTTGCAACCTTCTTGTAAGAGAGTTTTCCAGATTTGATATATCTATCAATCGTTCTCGTAGATACTCCTAATAAACTTGAAGCTCTGTCTCTCGTAAGGGAATAATGTGTCATAACTAAACAGGTAAATAAGTAAGATAAAAGATTAAACAATTTTTTTGAGAATAGTAATTCCGACCGACATAATCAATGAAAGTATCAATGTTTGCATCAGATTTCCCAGCTGCACAACAATATCTGGAGCAAAATACGTACTCATAACCCAAGCAAAAAGATAGAAGATAAGCACATTAATCACCAACGAGAAGAGTCCTAGTGTCAACAAATTGACAGGAAACGACAACGTTTGAATGACCCACTTGATGGGAGAATTGAGTAATCGAAACACAAATCCCATAATCACAAACACCGCAACCCAATGAAGCCACGTACTCGTAAGTTCTGGACTAACTTCAATAGCAATACCTAACTGGAAATGATTACACAACCAAAGTAAGAAACCACAAATCACAACATTAGCAATCAGACTTCTCAACAGTTTCATTTTTGTTTTTTTACAACTAAAAGTAGACAATTTATACAGATTTGTCTACTTATTTCAAGAGAAGATGATAGAAAATTGTTTTACAATGACTTCCTCTTGAAAATCCCCACCCAATCCATATTTTAAAGAAAGATTTTTATCTCTCTTTGCAGATTACGAATGCAAAAAAACAAGTTCTTTATCACCACTCCAATTTATTACGCGAATGGACTTCCCCACATCGGACATGCGAATAGCTCATTTATTGCAGACTTTTATGCCAGATGGAAAAGACTACTCTGATATGAAGTCAAATTTTCTACAGGACTGGATGAAAATGGACAAAAAATGGTAGAAAAAGCTGAAAGCGAAGGAAAAGGAGTAAAAGAACGATTGGACTATGTAGCTGAAGAAAGTTTGAAAGCGTGGGAAACCTTACAGATTTCATATACTGATTTCATTAGAACCACCGAACCAGACCATCACACCTTTGTACAAAAGGTATTGCAGGATATTTATGACAAAGATACAACAGAAACAAACAATACAAAATCCCCCCTTCCCCCCTTTACGAAAGGGGGTAGCGACATTTACCTCGGAGAATATAAAGGGCTCTACTGTGTAGGATGTGAGTCATTCAAAAATCCTCGTGACTTAACCCCCGAAGGACTTTGTCCCGACCACTTAACAAAACCAAAAGAAATCTCTGAAAAAAACTGGTTTTTTAATCTGAAAAAATATGCCTTTGTCTTTGAACAGCTACGAAAAGACAATCCAAACTTCGTTGAACCAGACCATCGTTTTAATGAAGTGAAAGCCTTTGTAAAATCAGGTTTAGAAAACTTTTCTATTTCAAGGGAAAATCAGCATACGGGCATTGGTATTCCCCTTCCACGGGACAAAGAACAAGTAACGTATGTACGGTTTGATGCATTGTTGAACTACATTACGGTATGTTATAGAAATGGAGAAAACGGGAAATTTCGAGATGATGATACGGAAATTTTGCACATCCTCGGGAAAGACATTGTAAAATTCCACGCAACCTATCGACCAGCAATGCTAGAAGCCGCAGGATTTCGCCAACCAGACAAGGAATTCGTAACGGGATACCTAACCGTAGATGGACAGAAAATGAGCAAAACCCTCGGAAACGTCCTCGACCCTGTAGAAATTGCAAACCAATATGACAGAGATGCTTTAGTATTTTATCTGCTCTATGATGTAGCAATCGGCTTAGACGGAGATTTCTCTCGAGAAAGATTTCAAGGAACGTGGGAAAAAATGCTGATTGGAGGTCGAGGAAACCTTGTCAATCGCGTTGCGAGTCTGGGAAAAAAGTATGGGATTGTAAAAGGAAAACTAGATACAAAAAGACTTGAGAAATGCTTTGGAGTCTCATATGAAAATTTTAGAGAAGCCAACCAACTCCAAAAGTATGACGCTCATTTACAAAAAGCACATACCAAACAATATGTAGAAGCACGATACGAAGCAGTCCAACACACAAATGCATACATCACCAAAGCTGAACCGCGAAAAAAATACAAAGATGAAACTACCAGACAAGAAGCGATTGAAGATTTAGAGTTTCTGCTTCGAGTCATTAAGCAACTCTGATTACTCTCCGCTCCCCTTTTGGTGAATGGTTTCGAGAAATTGCAGAAAATTTTGGGAAATAATCAGATTTCTTCCTTGAATAGTTGAGTGAATGGAGGTTGATTAGGGTTCAAAGAAATATTTGATTTAGAAGAGTTTGAGGTACATTTAGAGCCGATAATTATGTACGAGAAAAAAGAATAATTACAAAATAATAGTATTGACTTTCGTTAGCATTTCTCTATACATAAAAAATGTCTTTATTAGATAAAATGTAAAGATATGGATGAACAATGAACGTTTTCTCCAGAAACACACGTCATCAATAAAATAGCTGAACCTTATTTTGCAGGAAAGGATATTTTTAATGCCATTAAAGCCTCAGAAAAAAGCTTTTCACGAGAGTTAAAATTTTGAGAAAAAGGAATACTTAGTTATGGACAAAAACATAACATTTGGCATAAATGGGAAGACTGACTCAACGATTTGCTGGATACCTTTGTTGATTTAGGAATAGAAAAAACAGATATATTATATAGTCTGCTTTCAGAACCCGTTAGAAATATTGCCGACCACGGTGGAGATACAGGATATATTGATATGCAATATCTTGTCGACGCTCAAAAACAGCAGGTACATTTCCATTTTTCAATTTTGGACAACGGAAAAGGACTTCCTTATGATGAAGATACAATACAAAAAATTTTCGATGGAACATACATACGACCTACTGACTATTGATGGGAACAAAAGTGAAAAGAAAACAAGTGAATGTGATTAGCAATGATACGTGATACTATAAAAAATCTCAACATAGATGTACGACTTCACCATCATTGAAAGCTTTTTCCTATCAATAACCTTTGATTACAACCACATCTGAAAGCAAATGATAAATTCGGATATGAAGGATACGGAATCCTTTAATACGCAAACATTTCCTGCAACACCTCACAAACCTCCTTACACATCTCTTCATCCAAACCTCCGACTTTTTTGATGAGTCTACTTTTATCAACTGCACGAATATGGTCAAGTGCGATTTCTCCAGATATTCATAAAAAAGAACTTTTTACCCTAACGGGAATAGGAGTAGTACTACTTGTTAACGGAACAACAATAACGGTCAAACAGTATAAATTAACTTCATCATTGCTTATCACTAAACAAGGTCTAGTTTTTTGCATTTCTCCTCATTTCGTAGGGTCGAGACTGACTAACCAAATCTCAAAACGCTGGATTACTCTGGCCATGTTCGTTCGTGGTTATCAAAATAAGAAGGGAATGAGAGAAATTCCTCATCTACCTTAGGAATTTCTCAGTTTTCTTTTGCCTTTCTGAACTGCTCAGCTCGCCCTTCTCTGGGTTTACGTTTCGGAGTAAGCAGAAGTCCTCACCTTTCTGGAGTAAGAGTAAGTGTCCCTTTATCCAATTGGTAAAGTTCAATAAAAGCCTTTGGAATTCTCACTCCCTGAGAATTACCGATAGGAACAAGTTTAGTTATCGTCGCAGTTGTCATTCTCATAAAGTGTAATTATAAAGTAATTACAGTATACAGATTTTCCTTTCTTTTGCAAGGATTTTTCAATAAAAAATAGGTCTACTCCAACACCCCATACCACAACAAATTTTCCACATTCACATTTGCTTGCATCAACCTCTTCACTTCCAACCACTTTTCCGCATTGGGAAACAAACCACGCTCCGTCCCATACGCAATCCACCCATCAATAAAATCTTGTAAAAGTCAGACTTCTGAAAGTTGTTTAAGAAGTTGCTGCTTTTTAGTCATAGAAAAAGACGAAGAAGCCAGATTTCCCGTCAACGTCTTTACCGTCTGAGCTAGGTCAGGAGTAAGAAAAATCTGTTCAGAAAGACGAAGTAACATTCACGGTTTTCCCATTGCCATTGCAATAAGTATTTCACGAAGTTCCTTATCATCGGAAGCAACAGCATTTTCCTTTGCGAACTCCTGTATTTCCTTTTCAGAAAGAGGGTCAAAGTGCAGAGCAATAGAACGCGAAAGAATGGTATCTAAAATCTGAGAAGTATGGGGAACCGTCGCAATAATAAAACGGTTGGACAGCGGCTCTTCGGAAGTCTTGAGAAAAGCATTCATCGCAGAACCAGACATCCTTTGAATGTTTTCAATAAGCACAAATTTCGTTGGAGAAAACCCCGACTGCTGCATCCACACATTCAATTCACGAATACCATAATTCGGCTGCTCACTTCCATCTGACAGTTCAAGCATTTTATTGCTATCCGTAAGTTCAACCGGGATAGTATGCTGTTTTCCAAGCTCATTAGTATAGTCTTTCAAATACAGAAAATCACTATATGCATACGGTCAAAGCAACTCTTTAATCAGCTGCTGTGCGTGTGCAGACTTTCCTATCCCATTAGGACCAACCAGCAAAAAAAACTGCACCCCCAATCAAGTTTGGATAGTGGTTTCGATGTAAGTTCTAAGTGTGGTAATTTGTTCGTGATTTCCGTAAAGCATACCATTAAAATACATTTTCTCCCCTCTTTTTCAACCTCTTTTCTTTTAACTTGCATTCCATTATTAAATCTTTAAGGAAACTCTGAATAACCAAAAATTAGACATAAAAAAATATCCCTCTTAGAAAA
>JAITQZ010000130.1 GCA_031288635.1 Candidatus Peribacteria bacterium
AGATTGATGAGTTTATGCAGACATAACATCATCGCAAATTCATCATTCAGTTGGTGGTGAGCTTGGTTGAATACAAATCCAAAAAAAATTGTCATTGCTCCAAAAAAGCGAGCTAAAAGCAAATATTTGGATTATTCAGACATTATCCCGAACACATGGATGAAAATATAAATTAAATACCGTAAAAGTTCTCAAGGAAAGTTGTTTAGTTTATAAAAAATAACAGAAATGGAAATAGCACTACTTACTTCAGCAATTACAATCAATAAAGAAATCGTTGGACACAAGAAAATCTCTGAAAATGAAAGATTACAACAATATGTAAATGCTCTCATTTTTTACATTACTCAAAGCAATTTCGATGTACTTATTTTTTGTGATGGGACAAACTATGATATTAATCAGCTACAATTTCTTTCCAATCTTGCGAATCTATATGGAAAACAAGTAGAGTTTCTTTCTTTTCAACAAAATCTTCAAAAAGTTATAGAGAAAGGAAAATGATATGGAGAACAAGAAATTATCAAATATGCAATAGAACATTCCTCCCGATTATCAAAAGAAATACCATTTTATAAAATCACAGGAAGATACATCGTAAAAAATATCAATACCATTTTGCAAAATGAAAAAAAACAAAAAAATCTGTTTTTTAGAACATTTTTCTTTGGAATGTGCTGTACTGCTTTTTTTAGATGTACGCCTACTTTTCGAGAAAGATATTTACAACCAGCGACTAAAGACATCAGTAATAAGAAAGATGAAATTATAGAGCATATATATATCAAATACTTAAAAGGTAATCAATACATTAAGTCATTCAAAGAATTACCAAGGTTTGAAGGAATTACAGGGGCTGGACACTCCCTTCATATGCCATATCTCTTATGGATAACGAGAGAAATTTGTAATAAGCTAGGAACATTAAAGATATAAAAATTTAGACTAAACCCAGAATTAGATTAGAATATAAAAAATGTACAAGCTATGAGAACCTTTCTAAAAAAGCTCCACCACATCCTTCCTACCTCACGAATGACCCAGCTCGTCGTTTTTTTGGCATTCTGTTCTCGCTGTTTCTGCTTTCATAAAAGAAACCTGTTCGCTCATTACTATTATATCAAAGAAACAAAATCTGAACCTCATCCTCTGTACAAACTCCACAATTTCCGAAATACCTCATCCGAAGCTTTTCGACTAGTGAAGTTTATACAAGCCAGAAAACTCAATCCCAGAGGAAGAAATTTAGACTTCTTTTCTGTCTACGGCTCCAAGAAAGCGTTCCAATATTCCTCACATCCCAAAATCTTCTTCAACGGCGAACCAACTACGCATCAAGGGAAATACCGATTTCAAGAATATGGAGATTACTGCTTAGACCTTGTAGATTTAGCACTAGGCTTCAAAAACTTGAATGCTGAAAATGCTCTCAGGTTTCCGCTCTATTTGATGTTCTTCATCCAACCAGAAATGAGCGATAGAGAAATCTCCGCTTTATGCTCAACCATTAATCAGAGAGACCTCATCATTTCGCAGCAGAGGAAGAAGTTTGCTACACTCATTGCCAGACATAACGACCCTCAACAGATTAGAAGCAAAACCTTTAAAAAGCTGCATAAGATTGGACGTATTGATTGTCCGTGAATGCTGTTCCACAATCTGGACGAGACCATAGGAGAAAACGATAAAATCAGCTTTTTACAGCAATATAGATTCAATATCTGTCCAGAAAATACCTTGGAAAAGGGATATGTCACGGAGAAACTCGTAGACGCTATTCAGGGTGGATGTGTCCCTATTTATCGGGGAATGCTAGATGAATGGGACAAACAAATCTTTAATAAAGAGGCGATTATATATATATGAGATAATCTGATAGATAGAGTAAAAACGCTCTGCGAAGATAAACAATATTATGCCTTTCTAGAAATCCCTCCTCTACAAAAACACGCTTCAGAATGGATAATTAGTCTTTTAGAACATTTAGAGAGGAAAATACAAAGAATGCTATGATAACAGTTTATACTGTAAAAGTTTTACACTATAAATTGTTTACACTATGAAACTCAACTTTCTGTTACAACACAGTTAAATTGTCAGTAAAATGAACACAGTTAAATTGTCAGTTGGTAGGATTATGGGGAAATAAATTTGAGGAATGTAAATAGGTAAATTAGAACAAAGTGTTAAAAAAGTTGAAAAAAATGGGAATGGGGGGTATACTGGTAGCATACTTTTAAATATGTATATATATATCATGAAAACAAAAAAGTTTCTCTTTTTTTTCACTGCTCTTTTGGTGCTGTTTAATCAGTTGGGAATGGACTATGTACTAGCTACTTTGCAGGAGGAAGGCTCTATGTCTGAAACAGGGATACTAGCAGAAGTTCCGTCAGAGGATGAAGCCGAAGGCTGAACTGAAAATGATCAGCAATCTGATCAGCAGTCTGACCAGCAATCTGACAGTAGGGATACCGCAGGGCTGCAGGATCCGAATGATGATGAAACATCATCATTATGAGGAGATCCCGCCGAAGGCGAAGTTGACCAACCAGATACTCCCCAGCCTGTGGAGCCCCCTTATCAGGAGGGCAGCGACGAAGTCGCAAGGGATTTAGTGGAGGAAATCCTTTCAGATACGCTTTTCACTACGTCTGCGGTTACTAATGCATCTTCCACTTATCCGGGTTGTAGCAACGTAGACTTCACAGTTGGTAGCTATACTATCGCAGCGTGTAATGTTGGAGCAACAGTAGCAGGGACAGGCATAAGCTCTGACGACACTCTTGGAGCTTCATTTCAGTGGGGAAATAATTTCCGTTTCCCAAGTTTTCTAAACTCAGATGCTCCTACTCCAAACTCTACCACAAGACCGGATGTATCCGCTTATTGACCAACTAATCCCTATTCCAGTAGTACCTATATTTTTTGTGATAGTAGTAATAGTTATTGTAGTAAGACGTATGATCGAGCAGCTTCTCAGAATGATAACCTCTGGTGAGGAGCAGGAGACACCATCAGCACTAATGGAGCTGGTACAGATTTAGACAGGCAGTGACCATGTGCTACAGGATATCACGTACCTAGTACAGCAGAATGGCAAGGAATATACGATGCAGGAGGACGAAGTAGTATTGATAGTAATAGGGGAACACAAATGTCGAATGATTTACTCTTGCCTATGGCCGGTTTTCGCCTGTACGACGACGGTCTGCCGTACAACCGCGGTTCCCGCGGGTACTACCGGTCGTCTAGTCCGGATTTTTCCTACGCCTATCTCTTGGACTTCGACGCGTCGCTCGTCGGCCTTCAGGGCGGCTACGGCCGTGCGGATGGTCTCTCGGTTCGTTGCGTCAAGAACACTCCTCCTCCCGACACCGAAGCACCCGTCATAACCTTAAGCTGAAACGAAACCGTCCTCCTCCACCTAGGAGAAACCTATACAGAAAGCTGAGCCACCCGAACCGATAACATCGACGGAAACGGTACCATCTCCACTCCAACCAGCGGAACCGTGAATACTTGAACCGTCTGAACCTACCTTTTAGAATACACCTACACCGACAAAGCAGGAAATCCCGGAAACACCGTCACCAGAACCGTAAAAGTCCTTAACCCTGACGCTTCCGTCTACCCTACGTGTGATACAGCAGATATAAAAGTCTGAACCTACACCATCTCAGCCTGTAATGTTGGATCAACCCAAGCGGGAACAGGAGAAACCTCCTATGGAAGCCTCTTTCAGCGAGGGAATAATTTCGGATTTTCAAATAATGCAACAATTGCACCTCCTACTCCAAACACTAGCACAAAAGTGACAAATGCAGCCGATTATTGACCAGCTAATCCATATTACAGTGGTACATATGTTTTTTCGCCAGATTCACCTTATGATCGGGCAGATCCTCAAAATGATAACCTTTGGTGAGGAAGTGGGGACACTAATAGTGCTAATTGAACAGGTACATACTTAGATAGGCAGTGACCATGTGCTGCAG
>JAITQZ010000043.1 GCA_031288635.1 Candidatus Peribacteria bacterium
TGAAGAACAAAAAAACCAATAATAAAAAATCTCTCAAACAAATATTTTTAGGAAAATTTTTTCTTATAACGAACAAGACTTTCAAGGAATTACCTTAAAAGTCTTATTAAAGATACTTTAATTTTTTTACTTTCTGGACATTATCTCCTTACGTCTCAGAAAGAGTACTGTTAGTACCAAAATCCCACACACTAAAGAAAAAAACAACCACCAGCTTTCAAAAGAGGTAAGATTTCCTCCTGATAGAGCTATTATGTTCAGAATAATAACAATACAACAGAAGATAAAACCATGCCTTTCACATTTTGTTAATTTTTTCCAAAATCTCATACAATTTAATCTTTTCATACAATTTAATTTTAATTTTGTTTATCATTTTTATTAACAAATATAGTATACAGATATATATATTAAAAGTCAAATGAAAATGATTTATTTCTACGATTTAATTCACACTGATAAAAACAGGATTCTCTAATTTTTTTTGGTACTTTCTTCCAAACAAATGAAAAAATACTCAAAAAAATCAAAAATATTTTCTCTCATCACCACCAACTCTTCACACAAAATTCCTGATTATAATATAGTAAAATATATACTATAGATAATTAATAATAATAACAATGTGAAATTGTCGACAAGATGTCTAAATCTGTCCATAAAGCTCCCCACCTACAAACACTCAACAAATCTACCTGTAAACACTTTGTAAAAATGTGAAAAAAATGCAGATTTTTTTCTTCTTATGATAGAGTATACTGTGAAAAACTCTCTAAATTGTTAAAAACTCTTCAATAAAGGAAAAGCAAGTTCAATATTTTGTTTAATCTGAGACCAAAGAGAACGCTCTGCAGAAACATCTGGAGAAATGAAATATTTCTCTGCCATCAAAAAAGAAGAAGTATCATCAAAGAGACTAAAATAATACGTAAACTGTTTTGCATTCTTCACATTCTGTTCAAAAAATCCCGGAAAAATATGGACCAAATACGAGAGAAGCTTTCTATTAAGAGCTTGCACTGTTGGACTCGCTGTAAAAGTAGACCCTATCTGCTGCGTGAGATAAGCTTGCAAATTCTTCCAATAGAAATGCGTAGTAGATAAATATTTCTCATCACCAGTATTTCCTGTCCATAAAGTAGCATATCGCCCAGAAAGTCCTGCCTCCAAAACCATTTCTTCTTCAAACGTTACAGAACTCTGAGGAAAAAGCTGAAACAACTTTCCATCAGGAAAAAGTACAAATACTTCTGCTACATTCTGCAAATGCGTAGAAATATAACTCAATTGATACTGTTCTGGAATCGAAAAATACTGCGTTCCTGTTTGAAATAATAATTCTTGTACTTTCTGATTTCACAAATTCGTAAGTTTAAGATATGCGATACGTTGTGGCTGAGTCATAGGAGAATGTAATAACAATTGTATTTGCTGCTGACGAATAAATCCCTCAATATCAGGTTTCTCCGGATAAAGATAAAAAAGCCCAGAAATCAGAATTAAAAAACTAATACAACTTCCTACTACATAAAAAGGTCGCTTGTACTTCATATGAAGCTTTGAAACATACCACATCAACCCAACAATTACCCCCAAAAGCAAAAATAAAGCTGGTTCAATAGTGAGCAAAGGACGAAAAAAGAGATGGAGAAACAAATATCCATTTCCAATCAACAAAAAAGTCCTCAAATACTGATATACTTTTTCCTCATATCCCTGAAAATACCAATACGTAAAATAAGAAACACTTACCAAAATCAACCACCACCAATATTTCCCTACAAACCCAAAAAATCCCATTTCTGGAATAACAAATTCCAAAAAAAGTCAGAGAAAAATTCGTGCAGCGAGATAGTACCAGAGATAACGAGATTTCATATTACACTATATAGGAGATTTTCCTTCAAATTTCAAGGCAATTTCCCTCACAAGCCAAAACCTGTTCCACCAACACTTCATCCACTTCATCAATCTCTGGACAATGCAACCACGGACGCACTACTAACATTCATACTTTCCCTTTCTCCACAGCAACATCACCTAACGACAAAGGAACTTCTACAACCCATCCCCATTCCTCTTTTCCCTTTCTGGCTTGTGAATGATTAATAGAAAGCTGATTTACCAATTGATGAAGCTCATGAAAACGCCTACGAATTACTTTTTCCTCTACTTTCCCTGACAATTGAAACGATTTTGCCAACGGTTCATCGTGATATTCAAACAAGGCAATATTATCAAAATAGTTCAATTTTATAAACGCTTTCAAATGTTCAAATTCCTCCTCTGTTTCTCCAGGAAACCCAATAATAAAATTGGTACGAATAAAATAAAGTGGAAATGCCGTTTTGATGAAATGCAAAAATTTGTGAATTGACTTCTCATCATAAAATCTCCCCATTCTCTTCAACACACTTCCAGCCGAATGCTGCAACGGAATATCAAAATACGGAATAAACTTTTGAAACCCCGTCAGCTTTTCCAACTGTTTCAACGTCAACAAATCCGGATACAAATATAATACACGATAACGAAAATCCCCTTCCAATACCTCAATCTCTTCCAAAAGCTCAAAAAGCTGAGGCTTTCCATATAAATCCACTCCATATCTTGTCGAATCCTGAGCAATCAAAATAATCTCTTTTGCTCCTTGTTGCACGAGATTTTCCACTTCACGTACTAACTTAGGAATAGGCAACGAAATTTGTCTTCAACGGATTTGGGGAATAATACAAAAAGCACACGAATTATTACACCCCTCAGCAATTTTAAGATACTCAAATCCTTCCTCCAAATTGGTCAAAGCCTTCGGGATATCGCTCAAAAAAATCTTATTAAGTTCATTCCAAGGATACAAAGAAACCTGATTTTTAATCTTTTTCCACTCCTCATCATCAGCCAGCTCTTCCCAATATTTCACGGCACATCCGGTAATACAGACTTTTTTTCCTCTTTTCAAAAGCTTTTTCATCGTTTTCAGAGCCTCTTCCCTTCCCGAAGAAATAAATCCACACGTATTAAGCAAAACCCATTCCACCTCATTATCATAAGGATTTGCACAGTATACAACCCCCTTTCATACTGTGCCTCGTCCCGCAGTACTGCGAGACGGAGAAGGAAGGAAAGGGGGATTTTTTTGAAACGCTTCAGAACTTCCTCCTTCCTTCCCCGCAAAATCACCCGACAAAAATTTTCCTAATAAAAACTGACTATCAACCAAATTTTTTGTACAACCCAGATTAATTATTGAAATAAGAGTAGGATTAGACATTCGATGAAAAAATAACAAAATGAATAAACAACCTATATAAATTTCCTCCTTTTTTTCCAAGGAAAAAAAATCTTAAAAAATCTCTTGTATTTGTTTAAGATTTTTATACAAATAAACCCGTTGCAACAAAAAATGTGGAATTCTTTTCAAAGAAAAGGAGGAAACCGAAGTATAAGAATAGCTTTGCTACTCAGTATTCTTCAAGTACATTCACTTGTCTTGCAGTAGTGTAGGAAAACGATGGTAGGGATGTAGACTTGCTTCAAAGCAATTAAAATAAAAATAAAATCGTTCTGGTACTACATTATCAGAATACAATAGTAAGAATATGAAAAAAGTGTTAAAAAATGGTTTGAAAGCTCTAGGAGTTTTTTCCATAGTATTAAGTCTGGCTTCATCCTGTACTCAGGAAGATGTGATATCCGTTCCTGTTGAGGAAAAAGTTATTGTTGAAAATTCTGGTAGTCCAATGACAAAATCAGCACCTTATGCATACAAAATTATTTCAACAGTGCCTCACTATTATGAATGGGATACAAACGAGAATCCAGAACATTACAACTGGTGTGCACATGCTGCACTTAAATGTGTATTAGCCTATCATGGAATTAGTACTACATTAGATGCATTACATGAAATATTTAGAGATAATGCAGTAGCATATCGTAATGGTGGTCGATGTGGAGATGGTAAATATTGTGCTTCTCTATATGACCTAGAAATGGCTTGTCAATATGACCTTGGTCTCTCAAGTTCATCTAACGAAACTGTTAGTAGCATATCAGCTTTCTGGCAGAAATTAAAGGATGGTGTGAATTACAATAAACCTGTCATTGTTCCTTCTACTTATCTAGAGCCTTATGGACATAATTATGTTGTTGTAGGATTCGAAGAAGGAGCTAATGATAATACAAGGTGGGTCTATCTTCGAGATGTTAAACGTTCAACTCCACTATTTAGTAATTATGACCGAGGGTGCTCTTTAGCAGAATTCTACACAGAAAGAACTGGTACACAAGTGTTTATAGTGCGTCCATAATCTATTTATTTGCAAATGATTAATACTAGATACCACTAATATATAATTAGTGGTATTTTTTTAATATCATAGAATTCCCCTATTCATAGGTAGTCTAACGGTAAAAAACGAATCAACATACATTTGCCTCAGTTGTTGTTCTTGTAAAATTATCCATTTTCATGGGGTAGAACCGTGATAACGTCTTTTTTTCCAAAATAACAATTCCTCAGCACGAAAACGTTCATATCTACTTCACGAAATTTCTTTGACCAACTCAATAACACTATAACCTGAAAAAACTTTTCCCATAGATGTAATACAAAATTCTCCTTTAACCATGGGATATTGTAAGTAATAGGTGTTTGTATTAGGAAATGCTGCTAAAAATTGCTCCCAGATTTCTTGTTCAGTAGGTACTGTTTGTATTGCTTCTTCTGAAATATCAACTAACTCTTCATCTTCATCCCAATTGAAAGTCTTCATCTTCCAATCCCACAAAAATTCTTCACGAAAAGTAATAAAATCTACACCAGAATAAATATCAGAAATAAAGGTTTCCGAAGAAATACACTCTTGAGGAAAGGGCTTTTTCTGTCTGTAGAAAAAAAAACATAAAATAATAAAAAACTTTTCTATAAAGCATTAATCATTACTTTTGAACTTATATATAAGTATCATTCATTTTCTGTAAAAGTGAGTTCAAAGATTTTTTGAATATTTTCATATTATATTAACATATAAAACTAATCATTTTATATATTCTATATATTTTTCTAAGGGAAACAAGCATAAATATATATATCAAAATCAATACAAAATGAAAAACCATTGAAAATTCACTCCAAAACCCTATACTTCCTCCAAATAATGAACCGAGACCAAATCCAGCTTTCTATCAATAACCTCGAAAAAACCTACGTGGCAACGCACCCTATTTTTCAACATCTCAATTTTTCATTTCCTGCCAGACATGTCCTAGGAATTGTTGGACCCAACGGAGTCGGAAAAACCACTCTCGCAAAAATTCTCGCAAAAAAAATCAGACCAACAGCTGGTTCCATACTCACTAACGCCAATATCGGCTACCTTCCCCAAGAAATCAGCTTTGGCTCTTCCGTTACAATCAAATCCTACCTCAAAAACTTCGTCCAACCTCGAGAAGACTACAAAGTTTTGGAAGCTATTCAACAAGTCAGACTCTACGACATCCCACTGAAGAGAACACTTTCTACCCTCAGTGGAGGACAACAAAGAAAAGTCCTTTTCGCCGCAATGCTCCTCCAATCCAAAGATATCCTCATTCTCGACGAACCCACCAATCATATCGACACAGAAACCAGGGAACGATTCATCGAATACATCCAGCATTTTCCGGGAATGGTTCTAATGATTTCTCACGACAGAGCCTTGCTCAACGAAGTCTGCGATGGAATTTTAGACTTTGAATTTGGAAAAATCCAATACTACGAAGGAAACTATGAAAGCTACAAACAGCAAAAAGCTGACTACCAACAAAAACTTAAAGCAGACGCAGAAAGATACGAAAAAAGAAAACAGAAAATGGAAGCGTGGCTTCGCCTCATCCAAGAAAGAGCTTCTTACTACGCCAATCCTACCTTTGGAAAACTCCTCAAAGCAAAAAGGTCGCAGTTTGAGAGAACCTTTTCTGGGACTACTCCAGAACAAATTCGCCACACTAAACAAACCAAACTCCATCTCGAAGGAGGTGTTCACCACAGCAAAAGAATTCTCCGCTACGAAAAAAAAGATATCACTATCGCTAACCACCTCCTCATTCACGATTGTTCTTTTGAAATCCGAGGCAAAGAAAGAATCCTCTTACAAGGAGCCAATGGTACTGGAAAAACTACTCTCCTTCGTGACATCCTCGCCCAATGCACAAAACCTACCGATACCAAAGTGCTGATAGGAAACGGTATCAAAAGCTGTTATATCGACCAATATCAACTCAATATCAATTCTTCGCTTTCCGTTCTCGATGAATTTCTTTCTAAAGTCGAAGGAATCTACCGCGACCAACTCAGAGCAAAAAAAATGCTGAGCAACTTCGGGCTTGGCGAACAGACACGGCACCAATCCGTTTCTACGCTCAGCTACGGACAAAAAGTTCGCCTCCGTTTCGCAGAAATCTCTGGTTACAGCTATGATATCCTTATTCTCGACGAACCTACCAATCATCTCGATATCGCTACCAGAGAAGTAATAGAAAAAGCTCTCGTTGACTACGAAGGAGCTCTTCTTCTCGTCTCTCACGACCAATATTTCGTGCAGGAAGTCTTGATTGAAAGAATTTGGGAAATCACCAACCAAGAGTTAATAGAAAGGTAAAAATAAGTGAAAAAACAAAAAACCCCACCATTTCCCTTGAAAATCTCCCTAAAATCACTATAACCCTTCCATATATCAAATCCTTTCCAAAATCTTCAGCAATCTTCTGGACAAATCATCTGTAATCTTCTGCTTTTAACTCTTCCGTACTCTTCTCCTATGAAAAAATTTCACATCATCAAAAGAGCCTATATTCGGGTCATCTGTGCCTTGCTTTTAGCTCTTGCATCCCTTGTTCTTTTCATCATTAACGCAAAATTCTCCGAAGAATTCACAGGAGGAGTAAATATTTCTATCCTCACCCAAGTAGATGCCGACACCATCCAAACCAAGTTGGCAAACTATCTGGCTAATCAAGGATATACCAATACCAATATCCATATCAATCAGACTGCTGAGGAAGTACAAATCAAAATCAATGCCTCCCTCGAAAACGACGAAAAAGTTGCCGAACTCTCAAAAGACGTTCAGAATTTTCTGACTTCTGAAAACTTAGTGTCTTCAGCGGATGACCTCATCGGACAAGCCATCATCGGACCAAGCGTTGGTGCATATATGAAAACTTCCGCATTTCAAGCATTGATTGTAGGAATGCTGTTGATGGTAATCTATATGCTCTTTGCCTTCGCAAAAATTAGAAAAGATATCCCTGCTCAAATCCTGGGAATTTCTGTACTTTGTGTGCTCGTCTTCAATGTACTCATCACCCTTGGAGCCTATGGACTCCGAATGATGTTCAACTCCACCATCCAAGTAGACACCGTCTTTATTATCGCCGTACTCACTGTGATTGCCTATGGTATCAACGATGTTATCGTCATCTTCGACCGTGTGAGAGAAAATATTCTTCGCCACGCAAAAGATAAAAATATCCTCATCGGAAAAGTCATCGAAGACAGCCTTCGACAGACAATGAGACGTTCTATCGGGACATCCCTTTCCACTCTTCTCGTCCTCATTTCAATGTTCATTTTCGGTACCGGTGTCCTCCAACAGTTCGCTTTCACCGTAGGAATCGGAGTCATTGCCGCAGCGTTCGGTTCCATCTTCGTTGGTGGACCATTAGCTTACCTACTAATGGGAAAATTCAAATCAGAAGTAAGTAAATTATAGAAAAAAATCTGAGCTTAATGAAAAGCGACTACTTAAAACCAAGTGATCGCTTTTTTTACGCTTTTTGAAACAATTTACTTTTTACCGTACTCCTTAACAAGAGCCTCAAGATCATCCATGACTTCTGAGAAAACATCCCGAAATAATTCTGGCCAAGACGAAATAATTTTTTTCACTGGTATTTCAAGTAATCTACTTGCCAAGATAGAGCTGATTGTAGCATTCTCAAATAGCTCTAGTCCTAAAACTGAACAAACCAGCCCACATCTGAGAGTATAACCAAAAATAGAGCATTTTGGAAAATAAGTAACTCCCGAGAATGTATAAAAATTTACATCAGGTGTCATTGCTAATCGATAATCGTTTTTTGTTACCATTCTCACAGCCTTCTCAATAGCAAAGGATTGTGTCTGTTCAGAAGGATTTCCTACAGAAATAGTAATTAGATTATTACTATTATATACCCGGCAAAAAACCACTATTCCCGTTGTCTCTTCTTCATACCTCCCCACGTTGTAGGGAAAAGAGGTGATTTTTTGGAAGAGTTCTGTCGCTAGTGCAGTAATCTCTTCTCTTTTTTCATTGAGGTTTCCCTCTTCTTCATTTAATTTCCACATAATTTGTTATTTTTTTTGTTTATATTAATGTTATATTTACAGATTTATTATACGGATATATATATCTAAAGTCAAGCCAAAATGAAGTAAGTGTTCACTGTTTTCAGTAAGGCTTCATAACTAGCAAGTTGCTTATATGCAAAAATACAATAACTCATTACTACAAAAAAACATATTACAATGAAAATAAAGAAATAACTCTTTAAAAATACTCTATCTTGTTATGCCCTATGTATTTACAACATATCTACTATTAGTAATACAAAACATCAAAAATGAAAAT
>JAITQZ010000062.1 GCA_031288635.1 Candidatus Peribacteria bacterium
AATTTGATTAAAAATTACGCAAAATTTTTCTGCTTTTTTCTCTGGAGTGGGTTACGTCACTTAAAACAGAAAAAGTCGGGAAGAGAAATGAACTGAATTTTGAGGAGAAATACAAAATCGCAATAAATATTTCTGCTTGCAGTAAATTGGTTAGCGGTCGCCTACAATTTTCTACATCACAGCATGCTCTATTGTTGTATTGTATTTTAAGTAAAATTCTATCTTTGTTTTTAAACTAAAATTAAGCGTATCTTTACATGTTGTCGCTACACTACAAAAAATGTACTTGTCTCGGGAAAAATGTGTTATTATATGAATGAAACGCTGATAGAAAGAGTGAAAGTAATGAATAGATTTTTGTGCCTTGTAGCCTTAATTAGTTACAGCATTTTTAATGTTAGCTGTATGAATTTAACAAAGCCATTATCTGGTGATGCCCCTCTGAGAATAACAACAATGATACGCTCGGAGTCCAACGCATTGGTAATAGATACTGAAAAAGGAATAATTCATTCCACTTTAAAAAACCTAATTATAGGAGAACCAATAGATTTTAAAAAAATCATACCAGTATTACAAGCTGAAGTGAAAAAATATATTAATATTTTAATTAATCTTCAGAAGTTAAGTGATGACTTAAAAACAAAATTAATAATATTAAGTAGCCTTTTTAAAAAGGACTTTGGTGATCTTGGAATTAAGTTGAAAAATGAACAAATTAACGCTCTCGCTATAGATCTACTAAAAAAAACAACCTGGCGAAAACAAGATTTTGTAATTTTGGAAAATAGAAGCGATGATTTTTGGAGTATGTTATCCGATTACAAGGATGATGTTTCAGAGATTTCTATAGGAAAATACTTGCGTTATAACAATGAAGATATATTAAAGTATTGTTGCAGTGTGGAAGATCTTGCTTTTTATCAAGCTATTAGGGGGCTAAAAGATGAAATAAAAAGAGAATGTTCTAGCTTGTATTCTGATAGCGAAGAGGAAACGTTCCTTTTAGATATGTTAACAAAATACTATTCACAACAATGTGACATAATAACGGAGCCATTAAAAAAGGGGTACTCTCTTTGTTCTACTCTTTGCGTGACGATACTTGTAACTAATGAATATTTTTGGGGGAAGGTTCCACTTAGTGTGGAGTCGGTACATAAGCTATTTTCTGAATGGTCTGCCCAACTACCTTATACCATGTATTGTACGAATTTTCTAATAACAGAGGATGAAAAATTGTTGCCCAAACAGATAAAAGGAATTACAAGCAGTCTGCGTACATTACACATACCAACAGATTACGAGCCTTCTCGCTATGCAGCTAATCCATATCAGGACCCTACTAAAAATAAGTTGCTATTTTTGATGGAGACAGAAGTTTTTAGCTCTACTAAACAACCTAGCTTTCTAGAATACTTACAGTACTTAGATACATTGCCATACATTGATGGGATATTTAAAAATGAATCGATGATTTTTTTTAATGGGAAACTTTTGACCACCTATAATAAAGCGACATATATTGATGAACAAAATGAATTATTGGACAAATATCTTTATAAATTTGGTACCGGATTAGATGAAGTTATCGATGCTGACTCTCCTGAAGGAAACGTTGTTCACCAATACATTTCCACGCAAATTTGTAGAGATGCGGCAGCGGGAATACGTAAGAACGATAAGGGGAAACAGCGATTTCATATTCTACAATCCAATAGAATTGGCTTCGATGGAAGTGCCATTCCACAAGAGGCAGAATATGTTATTCATGCTAATTTTGGTTCCGCAGGAGCAATATATAGGAGAGCGCATAATCTTTCTTCCACTTTAGTTAGTAAAGAGCACATGTGGGATCCTGTCGGGCCGTTTGATTTCCATATTTCTCTTAAAATCGGTTCCAGTATTTATAACATTCAAACTTTGCGTATACATTTAAAGATGTAATGGCGTTGTTTTTCTGCTATAATTAGACGTGTAGCTTTGGAGGTATAAAAATGAAAATTTTCATGTTATGCGCACTTAGTGCCGTATTATTTATGTTCAATGGTGTTGCCATGGACATTCCAATTAAGATATTTAATGACACAGGACAAGCGATTGTTGTGAGGGACTTCAATTTTAAGCATTCCATTGTAAATATAAGAGCCAGAAAAATAAACACAGGAGAAACGCTAAGGTTCAGTATCATACCTATTGCAGGGGAAAAGGAATCTTTTCACATAGTTATTGGGGGAACTACGATACCTATAGTGTTAGAACGGATTACTGGCAAGGGTATTGGTCCATTTATCGAACAGCCTGATGCAGAATTTAGAGCAGTAAAAACCTTAGAACCAGCTAATGGGGTTAATTTGCGCATTGTAACCAAAAAACAACTTCCCAATAAAGAAAAAGTTCAGGAATTGATGCAACAACGCATTGATTTACAAGATTTGTCTGAACAAACAGGGTTTACACAAGAGGAATTGAAAAGACAATAAATCCAGCTTTGAAGAAGTTGTCACCTTAAGGGATTCAGTCAACCAGAATTATCAAGACTGGTGGAATGTTTTTTAGTTATATTTTCTGTAAAAAACAATTCCTCCTGTTCCTCCCACATTTCAGGCATTTTCCCTGTGACGATCTCCTGCACTGACAGATGTTTCGACATCCATCCTCGCATGATCAGCTTCTTTATCTTAGGGCTAAGGCAATTCAGCGACAAGATTCCGCGGAGATATCGTGGCGAGACGTTATGGAGTCGGCAGAATTCGTTGAAGCCGAGGTTCGGATCTTCGAGGAGTTTTTGTTCCATAAGGTAGGCTTTAGCGAGGAGTTTTGCGAGCGGTGTATTAGGGAAGCTATCGTTGGGTTTGATGACGCAGGCTTTTCGGCCTTTTTTCGTGTCGATCTTTAGGGGAACGAATATTTCCCGGCTTAATGTATCTGTCATAGAGGCCTCCTTCAATAATTTTTCTAATACTTCAAGCCGTCACGAAGCCAGTTCCATCAATAGATTGTCGAAACCGTCGAGGTTGAGGTCCAGTTTGAGACCTTTTCCGTGAATTTCGACGGTGTTGACCAAGAGTCGGACGATTTTTCTTTGCTCCGCCTGGTAGAAGTAATTTCAGGCTTCGTTGAGGTTTTTCAGGGCGGTCATGATATCGCTCTTGTTGATGTCTCTGCGCTCGTCTACCAGTTTGTTGAGCCT
>JAITQZ010000101.1 GCA_031288635.1 Candidatus Peribacteria bacterium
TTATTCAATCTCCATTTCTAAAGAGTTTTTCCAGAATCGCCTTGATTTTCAATGTTGACTTTTCCATATCACGAACAATTTACTGTCATTTCTATTTTTTGAATTTCCTATATTTTAAAGAAACTTTTAATGCAATATGGATATCCACCTGATCTTGCCAGAATGCAAGCGGATAGAGTGATAGAGCAAAGTGAACTCCTAGCTGGACAGCTGGTGCAAGGATAGTACAACATTGTTCTTACATTTTTCTCCATGAAAAGTGATTTTGCATTTTTCAAGAGTCTTCACCTAACTACACTTAAGTACCCCTACTAAAAAATAAACATACTTAACTGGAATTAAGTAAAAAAAATCTCATCTACTTCTCAAAAAACCTCCTAATAGCCTCCCTAAGCTCACCATACTGCGTAATCTGCAATATTGTTGGTTTCCATTCTCTACTTTCCGACATCCCTTTCACATATTGAAACAGAAACTTTCTAAACTCCACCAATGCGTGCACAGCGAAATCAGGCTTCTTCAAATTCTCTTCTATCTGTGTTTCCAACTGCTCCGAAGTAACTAAAACCATCCCAGAAAAAAGCTGCTCACAAGCTACGCTCAAATCCAAATGACGAAGCACCATCTCCAATTTCTCAGAACTCGTAGGAACATACGGCGTGAAAATCCATGGATTACCAATTGCAGCCTGTCCAACCATTACCCCATCCAATTGATAACGTTCGCTAATTTCTTTCGCTTGTGCATAGGACGTAATGCCTCCATTTCAGAGAATCGGACACGAAGCAGAAGTTTTTAGTTGATGGATAAAATTCCAATCCACTTCTCCCATATACAACTGCTTCAACGTCCTCCCGTGTACAGAAATCTGAGAACAATAACCACTCGCTTCCACCAAAAATTCTAACTGTGCAGGTTTATCCGTTTCATTCAGTCCCGTCCTCGCCTTGATAGAAAAAGGCAAACGCTCCAAACACTCAGAAAGATGTTGAATAATCTTCAGCGTTTTTTTCTTGTCTCTCATCATATCACTTCCTCCTCCCACCTTCATCACTGTAGTAGAAGGACAACCCGTATTCAGCTCAATTCACGAAAAAAATTCACCATACTCACGCTCAATCTTCACTGCCGCTTCTAGCAAAGTTATTTCATTTCCTCCATAAATCTGAGCAAGAGGTTGCTGGTCAGGAGTAGTCTGCAAGTGCTTTACAACCTTGTCCGGATTAATGAGGAAACCGTCTACATTCATAAACTCCGTCCACAGCTGAAGCATATCATCAGCAGTTCCATATTGCTCAAAAACCTCCTTGGTCAGAAGTCTCGTTGCACAAGTAGTAATACCATCCATTGGAGCTAAACACAAACGCATTTTCTCAAAGCAAATCTAAATCACCGTAATTACTCTAATAAGTGGGTCTTTTTGAGTTCCCCTTGTCTTGTCTCCAATCAAAATTAGTTTATCTCAACCTTTTACAAATCCTTTTTCCAAGAGTACGTTCACTGCAATATCCTGATTTTCCGTCGTATGCTCCGCTCGTCTTTCGAGTTTAATCCCGTGAATACCATACAGGATTCTCGTTTTATCAACCACCACCTGTTCTGGAGTAAAAGTGTATACTTCTTGATTTGGTTTCAGCCCCGCAATAATTTTTGGGAATTTCGCACTATGACTAAACACTATCACACATTTTGCTTTAATCTCATCCGCCAACAATAAAGCGTGCCTGACCACCAACTTTTTTTCCGCATTAGCTTGTTCAGCTCCAATCAAAAGAAAATCCTGATGCGGTTTCACCACGTGCCTCTCTGCCTCTTCTACGGTTTTTCTCATCAAATTCACGGTTTCAACTGGGAATTTCCCAATCGCCGTCTCATCAGACAACATCACCGCATCCACTCCAGCCACAACAGAATTATACACATCAGACACTTCCGCTCTCGTAGGAAACGGTGAAACCGTCATACTTTTCAGCAGCTCTGTCGCCATAATGCACGGTCTTCCATACCTCTTACACGCATCTAAAATATACGTCTGCAAATACGGTAGCTCGTGAATAGGTGCCTCAATCCCCAAATCACCACGTGCAATCATCACTCCATCAGAAGCCTGAACAATTTCTTCAATATTGGCAATCCCCTCTTGGTTTTCAATTTTCGAAATAATTTGAATAGCTGACGCCCCTAAAAACGCTCTAATTTCTGCGATATTTTCCTGAGTCCTAATAAACGAAGCCGCTACGTAATGAACACCATTCTCCATTCAGAAACGCAAATCTGATTTATCTTTTTCTGTCAATCACGGCAAATGCAGTGACACTCCCGAGAAATTCATATGCCTCCTCGACCCAATTTCACAATCATCACGTGATTGCACTAACAAATAATCATCGTGAACTGCTTGCACTTCCACCGTCATCAATCCACTATCAATCGCAATCATATTTCCTACCTTCACATCTAATAGCAAATACTCATAATCACAAAATAAATCAGAATCTTCCGTCATCTTCGCACTATCCACAAAAATCCTGAACGTTTCCCCTTTTTTATAGTGATAAGGAGTCTGCCTTTCCCCTGTACGAACTTCAGGACCTTTCGTATCCAACAGAATTCCCAAATCCGTCTTCCCTTCGCGATTTAAGCGATGAATAAGGTCAACAAGCGGTTTCGTAGCTTCCTGTTTTGCATGAGAAAAATTAAGTCTGACGACATTCACGCCCGCCTCAGCGATAGCAATCAGTTTTTCTTCCGTATATTGGTCAGTAATCGTGGCGATGATTTTGGTTTTATTCATAGTATAAGTATACACAAAAGATTTTTTTTTGCAAACATTTTCACACAACTATACAACTTTAATCTCCCTCAAATCATACCCATCAAAAATAATTTTTATCGCACTAAGAAAGTTTCAGCACTCCCTCATTGGCTCTAAAAGCATAATATTAAACAAAAATTCTTTCTCTATTTTTATTGCAATGACAACTAAAAGAATAACAATAGATGAGATTTTATCTTCTAGGCCCTCCTAACATAAAACTTTAACATAATGTAGATATTCAACAACACTATTCTTCTTAAAATCTCTATTTTCATCTTTATCAGCTTTGAATCTATTATATTCTTTTGTGAAAAAACCATATTCTCATCTAGTAGACATTATTTTTCCAATATCTTGTAAACTCATCAATCCTTCATCATTATAGCTTAAAAAAATGTAGTTTGCCTTGATGTTGGAAATTAAGTCGAAGTAAGCTTTTTTTACCTCTGATTTACTGCAGTATTTAGACTTTTGGCCTTTACATTCTCTCATTCAGGTTTTTCAATTGATTTGTGGATTATCATATTTCGCAATAGTTTCCAAAATATGATAGTTTCCACTGTATTGTCTATGATTATATGGTGGATCCAAATACACTACATCGTGTTTAGTAGTTTGTATCAGATTATTAATATCTTCATTGAAAATCTTGTGTTCATTATCATTTTCAAAGAGTTCAACAGATTGAAGCTCCAATGATTTTTGAGCAGATTTTTTGAGATGTTTGAGAAAAGCACCATAAACAGAGGCGGTATTTGCTACTTTGTCGATAGCTTCCAATAAACAAGCAAGCAAAAAATAATATTCATCTTCAGTGATTTTTCTCTCTTCTTTCCATTGTTCTATCTGTTCTCTAATGGTATCGCATTTCATAGCATTTTCATCAGAGAAATACATTCTTTCAAACAATTTTCCTTTCGTTCCTCAAAGTGCATAATTTTTATAAATAAATCATTGTTTTCAAGGTAAGTTTTCTAAATATTCACAAACAATTTGTCTATAGTCAGCTTTTTTAGCAGTTGATAAATCCGAAACTTCTTCTTTTAAGCCTTTAAACTCAAGTTCTTTATGGTTTCCAATATAATGTCTATTCAACACATAACTATAATACTGCAAATCATTTGCAATTACCTTATGACCTTTCTTTTTGAAATATCTCCCAACAATCCCGGTTCCAGCAAATAAATCAGAGAAAGTATACTCCCCTATTGGAACGACTTTTGCAATGCTTTCATCAAGGAATTGTAACAGTGAAAGTTTGGATCAAATATAGTTCATATGTTAATTTTGAATAATAAAAGATATTTATAGTATGCAAATTATTCCTAATTTCAAGACAATTTTTCATCATTCAATCATTTCTTCCATTTTTCTGGATCATACCAACCACATCCTTCACATCAAGTCTTATCCTCATATTTTTCACCTCATTTATAGAAGTATTTTATTCATAAAAGTGATTGTCTCTTTCCTGTTTTTTTACATTTTTCACAATTTCTACTTTTTAGTAAATTATTTTCCCTAGTTAACAACATAAACCTTGCTTTCAGCTCTTCATCAGTCATATCTATATAATCTTCCTCTTTTTTTACTCGTCTCACCTGTGGTATTCTGTGGTCAACTTCTATTTTTCTTCCTGTGGGTTCATATCCTAGAATAGCATCTTGATTTCAATAGAGTTTGATAATTCTGTCTTTCAACTTGTTATTTAATGTTTTCGTCCTCTCTATCGAGATTTCCTCTTTCTCCAACGATAGTAATCTTCTAAAAGGTGTTTTTCTTCAACAGACATTACAAAACATTCTTTTTTCATAGTTTGATCCCTTCTTTTCCATAAGGTATCAGGCTTGTCTGATCATTTGGAGAGCTTTTGCAGGTTGGCTTCAAGGCAATTCATGTTCAGAACAATGTCGTTTCAAATCTGATAAGATTTCAAATATTTTGTATATTTGGGTTCATTCATTAAAGGGATTTTTAAAGCTTTCCATAGTTATTATATTTAGTTAATCAAATAAATCTTTTACTTTTACTCAAAGTGCTTTTGCCAATTTTTCAATATTTTCAAGACTGATATTTTTCTCTCCTCTTTCTACAATTCCAATATAAGTTCTATGAAGCCTTACTATGAAAGCTAGTTCTTCTTGCGATAATCAAAGCGATTTTCTCAGAGTTCTTATTTTACTTCCAAAGGATTTTTTGATTTCCATAGGTTTATGAAATATATAAAACGTTGTATACAGTATGAAATGTATACTATAAATCTACATACTATAAGTAGCATTACTGGACAACGAAAATTATATCTGATAAAATTTCCTCTGTTTCTATATTAAAAGAATATAATTTCTCAACAGAAAATTCAGATAAATAAGTATCAATATAGTCTTTTATTGTATTTATCTCACTTTTTAATTTTCGGTGTTGTCATGAATGAGAATATACTACAACAAACAGCCTATTTTTCATATGAAATCTCTGTTGATGGCTTTGATTTTGATATAACCATTGAATTAAGTCATTCTTATTATGAACCGCATAATCAATACTTCTAGGGTACCTTCATGGGAATACCGATGTTTTATGATCAAAGGGAATTCAAGCAATAAAGAAGTCCTTATATTTATCATATGAATCGTTAGTTGGTGAAACATTTATATGTTGCTTAAAAATTTCCTCTACACATTGAGCCGACCAAAAATTATATCGTCTATTGGTAGCATAATTAAACAGTGAAGTTTTACTGATTGTTGTATCTTCTTCCCATACTCTTTTCACAGTTTGAACTAAATCATCTCGTTTGTAAGAACGATAAATAAATTTAGTCTTACTATCCCCATCATCATTTTGAATTTTCTCCCATTGATAATTGTATTTGAGCTTTTTTTTAAGCTCTACTTCCACTAATGCTAAATCTATCATTCATAACCTTTTCTTAGAAGCATAATATATTCATGCTTAAAAATATAGTAATCACTTCCCAAGGCTCTATATCTTCGTATTCCTCAAACTCCTAGCTTTCCTCTATTTCCTTCTATATTTTTTACAATTATCGACTTCAATTTCAAGCCAACTTGTTGTGCTTGTTGCATACAGAGAAATCAAAGTGGAATTCGCTCACCGTTTTGATACTTATCACCTATCACAATTCCCATATATCCTCACTTTTTCAAAAGAGAAAAAGAAAGTTGGACAACCTTTGTGAACATCGTCAAAAATTCATCAAGCGATTTTGCATTTGACAAGTCAGCTTTTTCCTGACTGAATTTCACAATATCAAAGTATGGTGGATGTAGAAGAACAAGATCAACAAATTCTCTTTGTTCACTCTCCAGATAAGACTTTATTTGTTGACATACTACTTTATCAGCAGAATCTCAAGTAATAAAATATTTTTTAATATTTCAATCAATCAATTTCTCAGCTCTTTCTATAAGGTCTTTTTGAATATCAATGCCTATGATATTTCTACCTAA
>JAITQZ010000105.1 GCA_031288635.1 Candidatus Peribacteria bacterium
TTCTTAAAAGATAAAACATTCTTGACTGAAGTATAATCAAAATTTAAACCAATGCAAATTTTTGGGAATATTTACAGATATATATATCCTTTTTCAGTTTTTGTGTAAAATAATGTGTAGAGCACTCCCTCTTGCAACAAACTACCAAATACATATACTTCAATTCACTCAAAGAGATTTTACTTCTCTGCATCAAATGAAATCTATTCTCACGAAATTTTACACGGGGACAGCTCCCCAACTCGTGGATGACCTCTTGGATACCTACCAAGACCAACATTTTGCTGTCGTAAACTTTCTCTATTTCGCTCAAATCGTCAGCCAAGCACTCTTTTCTGATACCAAACAACAAACAGAAAAACACAAAGAATACAAAAAAATCCTCCTAAAAGCTGATTATCTGTTACCCGATGGTATCGCTCTGCAAATCTTTTATTATCTCGCAAATTTCTTTCGTAAAATTCACTCCCCTCGCCCCCGACTCACAAATCTTAATGGCACAGATTTCACCCCGTATTTTCTCAACGAAGTAAAAAAAAAGTATGGAAACCAAAAGATTTGCCTCCTCCTCTACGGGACCACTCCAAAAGGAATAGAAAAATCCTACGAGTACATCGCTCATCAGGGATTTAACGTGATTTATTTCCAAGACGGATACAGAGAATTTGTACGAGAAGAAGCAATAAAAAAGCTCGATGAATATCAGGATACCATCAATATCCTGCTCGTAGGCAGATCCACCCCAAATATCCCCTTACAAGAACTACGAACATTGAGAAATTACCAAAAAATCAGAAGCCACCAACTCTTGGTAATGAATGTAGGAGGATTCTTTGACCGACGGTCTGGCTCCCAAAAAAGAGCACCTAAACTCGTCAGAAAGCTCAAACTGGAACGGCTTCGAAGAGTGATTACCCAGCCAAAGAGAAACATCAAAAAAGTTCTTCAGAGTTTTCAACTCTTTCCTTATATTTTTCGTTATTTGATAGGCAAGAAAGGATAGGGCTAATTCACCGTCTTCAATTGATTATTTACTTTGACACTCTCAATAAATTCATAGAGAGCAATTTTATTAACTCCATCGGAACTCAGAATATACAGCTCTGGTTTATCTCCGGTACTTTCAGGAATAGCCACATCATACACTTTGCTCGTACCGAGGTCAAACTTAAAGCTAAAGAGATACTTCATCTGATAGGTTGGTCGATTATCCTGGTTCGTCTTGAGACCATTAGTATCATAAGCAGTAAAAGTCTGATTATCCCTATCGAAAAGATAAATATATCTCGTAGCTGCAGAAGTCAGAATTTTTACATTTTTAGAGTAATTTTGGGTAATGGTATCTCCTCCAATAATTTTAATCTCACGATAAGACAAACTAGAACCTGCAGAATTAGACCTCCAAAAAAGATACGGTTTTCCACTGCTTCGTCCCAAAAAGGAACCATCAATAGCAAAACTAGAGAAATCTCCTAAATTCACTCCAGAATTAAACAGGACTTCGTATGAGCTCCCTGCTTGGTACTGCGTTTGAGAACCCTGCATATTACGATACCTGGTCAAAAGAGACTGTCAGAGATTAGAAGGATTTTTTTGGAAAACGTAGAGATTATTTCTATTAAACGTACCTATTCCTCCAATGCCTGACCTAAAATCACCATCAGTAGTACTCACCGGTTCGATACCTGATTTTGTGATTGCATAGATTTCCCCACCACTAGTATAACAGTACAATCCATTTTTCAGCAAAGAAATCGTACAATCTTCGAGAGGTTTTCCATATTCTACCAACATCCCTCTACTCGCATCACTTACTACATCAATCATTGCTCCTTTGGTACCTCCAATCATCAAATGCTGAGGCATCCAGAGAGAATGCAAATCTCCCAGTCTAGAAAGCTCTACACTATTCAACGTTAAAATCCTAGTCTTTCTACCATTGATATTATCATCAAATTGACTAAGATTTTTGATGTACACAATATTAAACCCTTTATAATACTCTGACTGCAAGATTGTTTTCAGATTTTCTACATCCTCCAACCGCTTTCCCTTGGACTCCAAGAAACTGAGTTTTTGCGTAATCTCTGAATATTTAATCGCTTTTGCATCATCGCCTGCGGCCAATGCCTGAAATTCCATCATCTCCTGTTGAATATCCTCAATGGTAATATCCACATACGTCCCAGAAGTGGTTTGAAATTTCTCCTCATTACTCTGCTGTTTGGTCCATTGAGAAGCAAGGGCATAAATCATAAAAATAATCAACAGCCCCAACAACAAGGCCACCAAATAATATCTATTGCCAAAAAACTGCTTTCTAAGTCTTTGGATAAGATCAGAGTCGTGGATTTTACTACCTAACTGTTCTAAATATGCAGAAGTGCTGGCAATCAATGGTGTATTTCCTCTTTTTTTGGATTTGAGATTACGTAGCGAAGGACCTTTTACTAGATAGCTTACCATAAACCCAATATGTTCTCTATCCATTCTAGTCGTAAGCAATTCTTCCAAAAACGCCATTCAATTTTCTTCTTGGGATTCACTAGCCAAAAGGGTTTCCATTTCTTTTCTATCGTGCTGATCCATCACATCAGAAATTTTTGTCCCTACATAGAGAATTTGGTCTTCTCTTTCTAAAGCCCCTTCAATAAAATCTGAAAACAAATCAATTTTCGCCCTCAAATCTACACTATTTGCCAAGGTATAGAGCACCTTTTGGTCTCTCACAATCATTAGTGTCACTTCCCCAATCATTGAAGACATCAATGCCCCTTCAATCACCAACTGTATCATCCCTTTCAGCTGAAATCTCTCAACATCACGTACCTTTTCAGCAAATTGCTTGAGTTTCGTATTGAGCACTTGGAGGGACTCCTCAAAAAAAGATTTGATGTCATTGATATCCAATGCCTCAGCCGTCTTAATCGCAGTGGTAAACTCTGCAACAAAGTCTTCGAGAATATCCTTTTGAAACTGTAGGAATTTTTCCGTACTACAGGACACATACACCTTAAAACTAATTTCATCAGCTAACGTATCTTGGAACGAAAAAATATGTTCCTCATCTATATACTGGAGCTTTGTTTCTTGGAGTTGCATTGTTAACGCTCTGGAGTAAACGATATAAAAAAATCTGTACACACTATTTTTTTGTTAGCATAGAGAAATGAAGGAAATTTGCAAGAGAAAATTAATATACAATATATTTTTCCTCGTGTCCTGCATAATAGCTCTTAATTTTCAGCACATCACCCTTTCTAATGCCAGCTTGTGAAAAGAAATCAAGATAACCTTTGTGGTCCATCTGCTTTCGAAATCGAAGCTCAGCTTCTTCATTACCTCGTGGAGTAATAAATACTAATCTACAGATTTCTGGGTTTTGGATAAGATACACATTCACATATTTTGCACTGACTTCGTCCAAATAATCGTGGGCAACCAACCAAGGTTTCTCCGTCTCCGTAATCTCCGTAATCATTTCAGCTTCGTCCGAGTCCAAAAAAATCTGCACCGGCTCGATTTCTGGCAACGTCATCAACGGCGTTTTTTTAAGGATTTCTGCCAATGCACGAGTCCATTCCCCCAATCCATAATACGTCCCAGCAGAAGTGACGAAAATATTTGCTCTGATGAGAGCTTCAGGCAGCGACTGATAACCGTGTGCCGCTAAATACTCAGAAAAGGTATCAACTAACTGTTTTTGGTATGCTTCAACCAGCTCAATATCATTAATAAGGTCATATTTATTGAGCACAAAGACCACCCTTTTGGACATCACCACTTCATCCTCTATAGAAACTACAAAAGAAATCAGATTTTCCGACTGCTGAAATGAAAACTCATACTCCTCAATCCCCTGGAGAAACTTATCCTCAATATAATACGTAATCTCATCAAAAAGGTCTATTGTCTCCTGAATTCACTGGTCATAACGAGACATATCTGTAATCATCGCAAAAATTCTGGATTTCAAAACGTGACGCAAAAACTCGTTTCCCAAGCCCTTTCCATCAGCAGCTCCCTTGATAAGCCCAGGAATATCAACCATATTATATCTATACTCCCCTACAGAAATAGACCCTAAATTGGGGATCAACGTCGTAAAAGGATAATCAGCCACTTTCGCTTTGGTGGAGGAAACACAATTAATAAGAGAAGATTTTCCTACCGAAGGGGTTCCAATCAAACCAACATCTCCAAGCAACTGCAATTCCAAAATCAGTTCCAGTTTTTGCCCCGGTTCTCCCAGCAGAAAAAAATTCGGATATTGATTGACGGCATCCTTAAAATGAATATTCCCTTTTCCTCCCTCACCACCCGGCAAGGCAATTCGTTCTTCATTATCTTGAGTAAAATGATGCAGTACTCTTCAGCTTTCTGCGTCCTTAATCAGAGTCTCCACCGGAACTGTTAAGATTAAATTCTCTGCATTTGCTCCATATTGGTCTTTGGTCCTCCCATCTTCACCAGCATTTGCCTTGAAATGCTTTTTGTATTTGAATTCCAAGAGAGTATTTTCATTTTTATCCGCTCTAAAAACCATAGCTCCTCCCGTACCGCCATCACCGCCATTAGGTCAACCGTGAGGAATATTTGGAGCTCTTCTACCACTGGCAATACCATTTCCTCATTTTCAGGATTCAATCGTGATACGAACCTCATCATAAAATTGCATATAGATAGGGATAGAAAGTAAAAAATCAGCTGACTACAATGCTATACACAGTGTAGGGTTTTGCAAAGATTTTGCAAGAGTAAAGTAAAAGCGTCAGGGAGATGCTCCCCAACGCTTGCTACAATTTGTTTTACAGATTTTTTTTATTTTTTTACCGATTCAACCAGTAAACTACCAGAGCTCGGTGCTGCAGTCACATTCTCAATACTAAACTCTAATAGTGCGTCTCGTAAGGACAAAGTAGCGGCCGCCGAATCTTTACGCCCTGTAAAAGGAATGTTATCCGGTCCTCGCTGACAGGAGGTGTTAATGTTGAAACGACACACTTGATTTTTGGTTAACTGTTTCAACTCCTTTATCTGTTCCAAATCCGCCTCTCCGCCAAAGACCGAAAGTTGTTGACCATAGGGGAGTTTGACTTGCCAGTTCACCACTTCGTCCAAGTTCTCATACTCAATGATGGGAACTAGAGGGCCAAACTGTTCCTCTCGGTACAGTCTCATTTGCTCATTGACAGGATAAAGCACCGCAGGATGCATATACCCGTCAACTACTTTCCCTCCGTTTGCATTCAAGACTTCTGCACCACGTGTAGTAGAGTCCGTCAATAACGCTTGGAACCGGTCTATAGAACCCGGTAAAACAGGCGTAAGTTGTACTCCGTATTCCCAAGGAAGACCGTACTTCAAAGCATTAACAGCCGCAACAAATTTTTCACGGAATGCCTCCGAATTGCTTTTATGAACAAAAAGGACTTTCAACGCCGTACAACGTTGTCCATTGTACGACAATGCACCTTTTACACAGTGTTTCACTGCGTTATCCAAATCTGCATTCGGTAAGATAATTCCTGGGTTCTTGGCTTCAAGCCCTAGGATTATCTTGCACCTATGGGGAGCGGGATGTTGCTGAAGAATTTTGTCTGCAACCCAACTACTCCCGATAAACGCGAACACATCTACCCTCCCACTGCGAATAATAGGAGAGATAACTTCTCCGCCCTCTCCATAAAGAGTAGTAACCGTCCCCATAGGGAAAGCCTCCGCAAAGCACTTTAAGAGAGGTTCCAAAAGCAGAACACCCACCTTAGCAGGTTTGAAGAGCACTACATTCCCCATCAAAAGTGCTGGAAGGAGCGTTGTAAACGTCTCATTGAGGGGGTAATTACTTGGTCCCATACAGAGCACAATACCCCTAGGAGCTCGGTCTTCCTGAATAAGAAGTCCTCCTTCTTCACGTACCATTCCCCAGTCAATGCTCAACTTTTCTAACTCTTTACAACTGTCCTTGATGTAAGCGACCGTACGGTCAAATTCGCTTTCCGCATCGGGACGAGTCTTGCAAATTTCCCACATAAGGGTGCGTAAAATCTCAGTACGATGTAGTTCCATCAAGTTTACAAAGTTCAGAACGGCTTTTATTCTCTCTTTGTGCGAGAGTGTTGGCCATTCCCCATTTCCATTCCCCCAAGCTGCTTCAGCAAGGTCCAAGCAATTCAAGGAATCTCTACCAGACATCATTGGATAATGCCCAATACAGAATGGCTTACCACTGTTCACAGAATAAATGGGTGAATACACATTTTGTACTTTCCCATACCAAAGCTCCACTCCTTTACGTAAGATAGTGTCTTGCGGGATAAAACAATCCCTCTCAAAAAATCTAAAATTTCTGTCCATTTTTTTAATTTAAATTTTTAATTTATATGTATTTTAGTGAAAAGTTAAGAACTTTTCAGTAATATAGTATACGAATATATATATCTAAAGTCAAGACAAAATTCAAAAGAAATCAGGGAAAAAGAAAAGAGCCGCAAACGTTATTCACGACTCTATTTTCCAGATAGTATATCAGAAAAGCAAACTCCCTCTATCGTCCCACTTTGTATACAATTTACAATCGGGACGGAGTATGAGGTATTTTACTTCATTTTTTATTGCCTCGGACTTTGACATACAGTCATCATCCAAGACACAAGACATTCCACAAACGGAATACCGAACCGCTCCAAAGGGGAGCCGTTCCAAAGGTCTACCGTTGCTTTTGATAAACTGATTAATTTCTGTAATCTTCGGGATTGCTAATATAGATATTACTACTTGAAATTAAGATAAAAAAATGTAGAAATAAGTATTTATTTCTATATCATAATCAAATGGAATGTAAAAAATGTTGATGAGTCGCTTTTCAC
>JAITQZ010000004.1 GCA_031288635.1 Candidatus Peribacteria bacterium
CTGAAAATTATTGATCTTTTGGGACTATCGCCCCAAAATCTCGTAAAAATAGCTCAGTTAGAAAGAGCTTGACCTATTCAGGAACCTTTGTTCTAATTTTTTTTCTTGGACAGCAGTGAAAATCCCCTAGAAAAATTGACAAATAGTCTTCTTTTGAGTATACTTAAAACAACTCTAATTAGCTTTTTATAAACATAAATAAAAAATCACTATGACCACCTCTACCTTTGACTATCAGAATTATTTGAGAATTTTGGGGGAACAAATCCAAGATAAACTTAGCGAGTCCTCGAAACTCTATCTGGAGATTACGGGAAATCTCGTAGACCAGGGGAATATTACTGAATTGCTGCCTGCATTTGAGGCGGATACCTATAAAAAAGCGTTTGCTCCGTATAAATATGAGATGGATATTCTTTTTTGTATCAAGGCTCAGGATATTATTGATAATGTACCTACGGGAGATGATGAGAGGCCATTTTGTGACTTTCTGGAGATTTATCTGAAAAAAGTGGAAAATAATTTTGGAGTTAAACCACATATTGTGATAAATCTGATTGATATTGAAAATATGTACGATGTCGTTTTCAGCTTTGAAACGCATTTTCAAAAGTTGGGGTATAGAGTTTGGGAAAAATATAAAATTAGAGCATATTCTCATGATATTTCTCAGGTGTTGTCGGAGGATGGATTTGGAAATGATGACCATATCCCTGCTACCAAAAAGCTGAATCTCATTGCAGGGCTTACTCCAGAGTGTGGAAAATTGACGGTTGCTATTGCTCAAATCTATTTAGACCAAGAAATTGGAATTGAAGCTGACTATGCAAAACTGGATATTTTACCGAATTATATTGAAAGCCCTGCGAGTCCGCTCAATATTATGGCGAGAGCTCAATATTTGGAAAAAGCGTATGAAGAAGAATTTGACTCTTTATTGACACAAAAAGACCTGTATGAGAGAGGGCTGGAAAAACACGCCTTTCTCCAGAAAGTATTTAAGCTCTTGGGAAAGGAGGTGCCAGAACTGATTTCTGATTATGTTTTTGGGCAGATTGCTATTGCGTGAATGGATGCAACTGCACTTCGTGAGACTGCAAAAACGTATGTGCAGCAGCTGATGAGTGCTACCAATAATGAAGAACTAAAGTCAGCATTGGAAAAACTTTTAGAAGAAGTAGAGGCATAACCTCTCTTGCAAACTGGTGATAAAACTGTATACTTTTGGTATGAAGAAACATTTTTGTACTATTTTTCTTTTTTCTGTGAGCTGCTTTTGGGGGTCTGCTTTTGGCTATTTAGAAGATAAAGTGTATTGTAAATTCGAAGGGGAACAGTTAACGCTTTACGTAAAAAAGGAAGAAGGACTGACCAAGTGTGCCACCTATCTCAAGAGTTTGGAGCAACTTATCCAGCAGACGTATGATGAAATTTTGTTAACTATGCAATATCTCTATTCAGAGGAAGATGTCTTTTATCGAAAAGGGGTGTTTGAGGAAAAAAAGGAGGTGTTTCTAAATCTGTATCTTTACAAGACGAAATTGCTGGATGCTCTTGCCTCTTTTGAAGCTAAATTTTTTGCACTGTATCAGACGTATCTTACTCGTTCTTTGACTCCGTATGGAGAGACGCTACAGAAAATTCAGGACAGACTTTTACAAGAGACTCAAAAAAATCCTGAGGATAGAAAGATGCGTTCGCTCTACCAAGGGATTAGTGAGCAGGTAGAGGTTGTACGGAAACTGCTCAATGCTACTACGCTGGACGAAATTATGGAATATTTACCAGCTTATCTTTATTTCAAACAATCTCTGCAATGAAAATCGGCGTAATCAGTAATGGAAATGCTACTCTGGCTCTTTGGAAAGTCTTAACGAAGTATGATAATGAGTATTTGGTGTATCACGACCAGCTTCATTTTCCTTTTGGAGAGAGGGATTTTTTGTTTGTGGTGGAGGAGATAAAAAAAGCGGTTTGATTTTTGGTAGGACAGGGTGCGGAGGCGGTAATTGTTGATCCGATTTATGAGGTAGCAGTACGTAGTGAGATGTTACTGCCCATATTTCAAACCTATCTTAGTGAGTATGCTTTTCTGCATTCATTGGTTGGAAAAATCTGATTGCTGACGGATTTTGGTAGCTGTGATGCTGTTCAAGGTCTTGTTGCCGACTTCGCGAAAGCATATCACCCCACCGAAAGCCAGATGAACATCAAAAAATTCAGCTTTCCATTCCAGTATCGAGTAAAAGCTGCGAAAGCTTGGTCTGCTGGTATCGCTGATTTAGGGGTGCACAATCCATATTTGATTAGGACACTGAAAAATGATTTGAGATATTTTAAGGACGCGAATGTGGATACGCTCGTGCCAATGCATTATCATTATTTCCGTATGCAGAGGACGATAAAAGGGTTTTTCAATTTTCATCAGACGAGGTTTCACGATTTGGGTGTAGTGGAGGAGTGTTTTAGAAAGCTGATAGAGCAAAAGGAGTCGTCCCCGTATGGAGTGCAGGTGTGGACAAATCAGTCTCCTCATTTTCTCCTTAGAGAAAAAGAGCTGGTGTGGCTCTTGGAAAGGGGAAAACGTGTAAAGATGCAAGTAGAGAGGATTTAGGTGGCAGGACGGAAAGTTTGATGAGTATTGATGGTTTGTCCTGCATAAGCGTGTTCTTTATCTGAAGTATCCACTAATGCACTAATATATTTTTCTACATCTTCATCTGTAGGATTTTTATTATCTGTATTGATAGTTAGAGAAATTCTAAAGCACTCAAAAATATTGGATGGCAATTTTTCTTTGAAAGTTTTTGTAGCATTCATTATTATTGAGTAATATAAATAAAGTTATGCTCGTAATCCATTACGAATAGCAGGAACAAAGTTATTGAGAACTAATTTATTATAATTACTAGTATCCCTTTTATAAAGTTCATATTTAATTGCATCACCTCCAGCATCATCTAATATTTTTTTGTCGTTTTGTATTCCTTCACTAACGTTATTTGCTAAATCACTAAGTTCTCGTGGATTCATCTTATCAATCTCTTTTCTCATTTGTTCTGTATCTTTGGGAGATACGTTTTGAGTTTCTTTGATAAGACGGTCCAACTTAGTATTTGGATTTTCTGGATTGATATATATATAGTCAAGGGAATATGACATTTTTAACGATTTAATTTATATAGTCTATGCCTAAGCTTTCTAACTTTTTTTGGTAGTTTGTTAGCATCAAATGAAAAAATGCTAAAAAATCGGATTTTCTAGCGGAATTTTACTACTATCTTTTTATTTGAAAATCATCTTCATTTCCATATAAGTATGTCTTAACATTTTATTTCTCTCTTCCCAATGCACATTTGAATTATCATCGACGGAAACCGCAGACGAGCTGCACAAAGAAATCTCTCTCCCCGAGAAGGACACCTCACAGGAGCCGAAACCCTCAAAACCGCTGTACAACTCGTCTTTAATAGAGGCATTAAAACGCTGACCGTCTATGGCTTCTCCACAGAAAACCGAAAAAGAAGTCAGCCAGAAGTGGACGCTCTCCTCCAAATCTTCACCGACTACCTCATCGAAATGAACGAAAAACTCAAAAATGAAGACATAAAGGTCAACATTTTGGGAAACATCAGCGATTTCCCTCCTGCTCTCCATCAAGCAATCCTCAACATCCAAGAAAACACCAAAAACAAGACTGCCCACACTTTCAACCTCTGCCTAAATTACGGTGGAAGGGCAGACCTCGTCCACGCATTCCAATCTCTCGCACAACAAGTACAACAAGGGAAACTGCAACCCACCGACATTGATGAAAAACTGATTTCTCACCAGCTCTCTACCGTCGGACAAGACGACCCTGACCTCATTATCAGAACAAGTGGAGAACAAAGACTCAGCGGATTTCTCACACGACAAAGTAGCTACTCCGAATTACTCTTTATTGATACCTTCCGACCAGATTTCGATGAAGCTATACTAGACAAATGCTTAGCCGAATACGAAAAAAGAACAAGAAGATTTGGTAGATAAACGCTTGCAGTTTTATAAAGTTTCTATATACTTCAGAAGATTTATCTTCTCACAACCTATGAGCTACCTCGGCATCTTTCTGACCACACTATTGCTCGCTTGGGCAGGGCTCTTGCTTTTCAAAAAGCGGAAAATTCTGGATAAACTTGGGAACGACCTCAAAAATACCAGAAAACCCGTACCCACCTTGCAAGGAATTTTCGTGTACTTCATCGCACTTATCATCCTTGCACTTTTCCACCCAACCTTTTTCTTCTCTCCACTTGTTCAAGGATTTCTCGTTGGGGGGACACTCATCATCCTCGTCGAACTCCTCGCAGAGCTAGAATATATGGGCAGAATTCACCGAAAAATCCCTCCACGACTCAGATTTCTCGTCCATTTGCTTGCAGCAGGTATCGCATTACGAATGAGCGGAGTTTCCAACTATGAACTGTTGCTTTTCGGGGACATTTTTATCTTACCAAATCGACTCCTCTATCTCGCTTTCGCCATTCGAGCGGTCTTTGTCATCAACGCAGTAAATCGGATTGACGGCATTTATGCTCAAGGAAACGGAATTTTAACCATCTGATTGTTTACCATTTTTGCCCTCATCCAATGGGTCGTCTTCAAATCCTACACCGTTTTTCCTCCCGAATGGCTAGAAACGCTCCTTCTCGTAAAAGAGCTCGCACTAATGCTCGCCCTGATTTCTCTCGTATATACCGCTATCGAATACAAACCATTGGGACTCATCCGCGATGTAGGAACGATGTTTTTAGCATTTGGATTAGCCTATCTCTCTGTCATAGGAGGAACAAAAATCTGAACGGTCGTTGTAGCACTATCCCTCGTCATTTTCGATGCACTACGAGTAGGATTGTATAGAATTTTTATCGCAAAAAAATCTCCTATGAAAGGAGACTATACTCACCTGCACCATCGCTTGCTCGGACTCGGACGAAGCAGAGGAGAAGTAAGAGCATTCGTACGAATTTTCTCTATAGTAATGATGTTATTAATGCTAATGCAAGGGACCAATAGACTCCACAAACTCATCCTCTTCGTTCTAATGGCCCTCCTCTTTTTCGGCATCAATGCGTACCTATTCCTCTACAAAAAACTCCCCTACGGTCTCCCAGAAAAAAAAGAATAACATCCTACACCCCCTCTCTACACCCCCTTTCGTAAAGGGGGAAAGGGGGATTTTGAAAGAAATTTGAAAGAAAAACGCCCGTAATCTGGACAATAGCAAACGAAAAAAGAACAAAAAAAAGAAGAAGGAGAGATTCCTCAAGAAAAATAAGAATTTTCCAATATTATTCCTTCTTACCAAGATAATCCAAAACCTCTTCTTTAGAAATCTCTGCCTACCTGAGAATAGAAAAGAGCGTTCATATTTTTATCTCTTTAGGTCAATGATTAGGAACTACTACTTGGTCATTTGAACGAGGACTATACCAAACCTCGTGAGATTTCTTATGTCATCGCCTATCAAATTTACACCCGAAATGTTCCAAGACATTCTTAATATCTTTATATTTGAATGAGTTTCGTATAGGCATAATAAAGTTAGGCTAATTGTAAAGAGCTAGAAACAGAATAATTCAGAAAGAAATTAGTATACTGCAAAAGATGATTTTTTTTGGCATTCATAAGTCTATCTCTTTTCGCTTCTAAGAGATTTTTCATTACTTCAGGAGCGATTTTAATGGCTTCTTCCAAGGTCTCTGTTTCCAAAATGAACCCCGACACATCAGGACTACTTCAAAAATAGTATTTCTCTCCATCCTGCTCTAATTCTTCAATGATTATTCTAATAGTCTGTGGTGCTATTTGTTTATTGCTACAAAATAAAACCTAAATATTCACCCCTTTTCGTACTGCGTTCCATATTCACCGTGGGAAAGGGGAGATTTTCAAAAAAAATATTAACTATTTTTTTGTAAATTGCAAGATAAATCCCTTACTGGCAGTTCGCAATATGTCACAACAAGGTTATATTAAATTACAAGGATTAACGTATACAGTTAATGAGATGGGACAACAATATGCCTATACTTTAACTCCAGAATATGTGAATGTTGCTAAATGGGATATTTTAATCCTTCAAATAGACTAAAAAATACAACCATTAATCGTAAAAATACAGCAATTGGAGTAGAAAGAATAAACTAGCCTTCTCTTAAAAAAACAGTTCTCCTCCTAAAAGGACATAAACACATCATTACTCATCCGAATTCGACGAAAGCGGGTTTATCTACATAAAATCATTTCTATCCCGATAACTATCCCCTTTGAAACTATACCTTTTGAGCCGTCCTCATTAACATCAACATCACATACCCTCTAATTTCCGTATTTCCAGGAACAGAGATATCTTTCATAATTCAGAATTTTTGGAGCTGTTTGAGATGCCCTTCATAAAAAGTAGTTCCAGCACTATAGGTATCTCCCCGCAAAACTCTGGAAAGCACAGTTCCAAACTCCGCTCTACTCATTTCTTTCTCTGGACTAAACGTGGACACTCCTACTCCCATAATCCCAAGCTGACAAGAAGTTTCCATCCATTGCGTCAAATCACCATACCCAGAAATATCAGGATAGACACAAACCTTTTTCGTATCAGGCGTTTTCCCTAACTGCTGTATCGCAAACTGAGAAAGCATTTTTGCTGCCTGAGCTCTCGTAAGGGTTCCCATCAAATTTGCTTTATCCACATCAGACACCGTAGTAATCCCGACACTACGAGCATACGTATACGCTTGCAACAGCTCATCGCCATATACCTCACGCTGAACATCAGTTGCCCGAGAAATATCTGGAAAAGTCTGTTTCGTAGAAGAATTTTCTGTAAGAAGGGTATTCA